>DPSW01000228.1 GCA_003527145.1 Clostridiaceae bacterium
GGCAAAGAGGTTCTTGCAAGATTTGTTCACAAAAACAGCCCCCGCAAGGATAAGCCATTTTTGGCGATAAATTGCGCTTCTATATCCTTTAATCTGCTGGAAAGCGAGTTATTTGGCTACGAAGAAGGAGCCTTTACCGGAGCAAAAAAAGGAGGGCATCCCGGATATTTTGAGATGGCATCGGGCGGTACTCTGCTATTGGATGAAATAGCAGATATGGATATCGCTCTTCAATCAAAAATACTTAGGGTGATTCAAAATAAAGAAATAATGAAGGTGGGAGGCAGCAGGCTCATACCTATAGACGTGCGCATAGTTGCAGCTACTCACAAGGACCTGAGGACACTGGTGGCTTCAGGCAAATTCAGAGGAGACCTGTTTTACAGATTGGAGGTCATCAGGATTTCCCTTCCTCCCCTGCGGGAAAGAAAGGAAGACATAATATATTACATCGACAATATGCTGGGCAAAATGATGAAAAAAACCGGGAGAAAGATCAGCCTCGGAGAGGATGCCTTTAAAATACTGAACAACTATGATTATCCGGGGAATATAAGAGAACTGGAAAACATAATCGAGAGGGCTGTGGTGATGGATGAAGACGGAATAATCACCAAGAAGGATCTGCCTTTATATATAGCGGAGCATGATATAAAAAGCAGCAGCCAGCTAAATCTTCAATATAATGATCATTTCCCTACAATGGAGGAAATCGAAGCCGATGCCATAAAAAAAGCCATGGGAAAATATAAAAACAAGTCAAAGGTTGCCGATGTGCTAAATATATCGAGAGCCAGTCTGTACAGGAAGATGGAGAAATATAATATCAACTGATATGACAAATAAAATAAAGAAATTATGCATAAAAAGGAGGATTTTGTAAAACAATGTTGAACAATATGGATAATGCAGGCTGTTTGTTAAAGTTTAACAATGAATTTGGCTAATATTTATAAGGAGTGACGCAATGAAAATATCAAAGTTTCTAAAAATCATGGGTGCAGTATTTATCATACTATTGGTATTGGTTGGCAGCAATATTTATTTTTTTAACAAGGGCTTTAGGAATGAAAGAGAGGCTGTAAACAGACAAACAGAGATAATGAAATTATCCAATGAACTCACAAAAGCTTCGGACTACAGAATAATCGAGGTACGCTCATATGTGCAGTATGGCTTGGAAGAACATTATGACAATTATATGAGAGAAATTAATGAGACAAAAACTTACGAAAGAGTGCTTGCCAGGCTGGAGGAGCTGAATCTTTCTGAGGAGCCCTACAGGTTTATAAAAAGTGCCGATGCAGTATCCAGCGGTTTAGAAATAGTAGAAGACAATGCTATTGAGGCTTATAAAAAAGGCGACCATGAGAAAGCACGTTTGCTGGTATACAACTCGGGTTACGAAAGCAACAGAAAAATCGTAAATGATTTCCTTGTGCAATTTCAAGACGCTATAAATGAAGAAGCACGAGCAGATACATCGCAAATAATGGATCAAACCAATATTCAGCTTGCAATAATAATAATTACCCTGGCGACTTTATCCGTTTGTATTATATTTACTTTTGTTGTGCTATATAAAAAGATTGGCAAATTGGGCGAGATATCTGATAAGATGACAGAGCTTTCAAAAAATGAAGGCGATTTAACCTCCCACCTGAACATTAAGAGCAAGGATGAAGTAGGGCAAATCGCTGCAGCATTTAATAAGATGATCGGCAATTTAAGAAATTTGATTATAGAAGTAAATAACACCACAGATATTGTAGAGACTGAAAGCAATAAATTTGAAAAGATAATTATAGAAGTCTCAGAGAATATAAATGGCATAAACCAATCTGTAGAAGATATGACTGCCGGAGCAGAAGAATTAAGCGCAACTACACAGGAAGTCAATGCTTCTACAGAGGAAATTGCATCAGCTTCAGACCAGCTTAGGGTTAGGGCCGATGATGCAAATATTTCTGCAAAGGAAATACAGGAAAGAGCCATAGACATAAAAGCAAAATCTGCAAAAGCCATTGAAAGAAGCAATGTAATATATAAAGAAAAATATGACAACATAATAAAGGCTATAGACGAAGGCAAGGTTGTAGATGAAGTGAGGGTAATGGCCGAATCTATCGGAAGCATTGCCGCTCAAACCAATCTCCTCGCTTTAAATGCAGCTATTGAGGCAGCCAGAGTTGGAGAACAGGGCAAAGGCTTTGCAGTTGTAGCTGACGAAGTAAGAAAGCTGGCAGAGCAATCTTCGGAAACAGTATCAAGCATACATGAAATGGTTAAAAAGGTTCATGATGCGTTTAATAATTTGTCTATGGGAGCACAAGAAGTATTAGATTTTATGGTGAATGAAATGAAACCTAATTACCAACTGCTATCAGATACAGGGAAACAGTATGAGACAGATGCTCAATTTATTAAAAAAATGTCTGAAGAAATAGCATCGGCGTCGGACGTAATGTCAAGCTCCATAGAGCAAGTCAGCACATCTATACAGGGAGTATCAGCCATTGCTCAGCAGTCTGCAGCAGGTAATGAAGAAATTTCGGCTACGGTAGGCGAGAGCGTAAAAGCTATAGAGGAAGTAGTAGAGTCTGCTAGAAATCAAGTAAAAATTGCCAAGGGCTTAAAAGAACTGATACATAAATTCAAGATATAAAGTAATTAAGGGTTTCAGTATTTTGTATCATAAGTATACACAATACGGAAACCCTTAATTATATTGTATATTTATGATACAAAAGATGATTAGGGATGTGTACTTTTGGGACAAAATTAGAGCTATATTNNAATAAAGGGAATGTATTAGCATAGATAAGATTAAGATCTGGCATAAGCCTTGCGAGTATATAGTATGAAATTAAGACTTTCCTATGAATTTTAAAAAATGAGGAGGTAAAAAAATGAGAAAACCGGAACCTTTCAAGATTAAGATGGTAGAACCTATAAACCTTATTACCAAGGAAGAAAGAATAAAGGCGCTGGAAAGCGCCGGCTACAATCCTTTCNNTGAGGAGATTTTCATAGACATACTTACTGACAGCGGTACAGGCGCCATGAGTGACAGGCAATGGGCAGGCCTGATGATGGGAGACGAATCCTATGCAGGAAGCAGGAGCTTTTATAGACTGGAAGCAGCAGCGCAGGATATTTTCGGCTACAAATATATAATACCAACTCATCAAGGAAGAGGCGCAGAGCAGGTGCTATTCCCACAGATGATAAAAAAAGGGCAGGATGTTCTGGGCAACATGCACTTTGACACTACCATGGCTCACATAGAATTGGCAGGAGGCCATGCAGTAAACCTGATCCATGAGAGAGCCTTTGACACTACAACTCCCTATGCTTTTAAGGGTGATTTCGATTTAGAAAAGCTAGAAAATTATATAAAGACCAGAGGAGTAGAGAACATAGCTTTTCTGATCATGACCATCACCTGCAACAGTGCAGGTGGTCAGCCCGTATCAATGGCTAATATGAGAGCCGTAAGCGAGATATGCTGCAAGTATGGGATAAGAGTATTTATTGATGCAGCAAGATTTGCCGAGAATGCTTATTTCATAAAGACCAGGGAAGAGGGCTATGGAAACAAGTCCATCAAGGAAATAGTAAAGGAGATGTTCTCCTATGCGGAAGGCTNNGACTTGTAGGAATAAAGAATGACGAAGAGCTTTATATAAGCACAAGATCCATAACGGTTCCTTATGAAGGCTTCCCAACCTATGGCGGATTGTCCGGAAGAGATATAGAAGCCCTTGCTGTGGGCCTTTATGAAGGAATAGATGAAGCTTATCTGGAATATAGAATAGGCCAAATGGAGTATTTGGGGAAAAGGCTTATGGAAGGAGGCATACCCATTCAGACACCTCCGGGAGGCCATGCTATATTTGTAGATGCTAAGAAGATGCTTCCCCATATTCCTTACTATCAGTTCCCTGCTCAGGCACTGGCAAATGCTCTTTATATAGAGGGCGGAATAAGAGGCGTGGAGATAGGCTCATTCCTGCTAGGCCGTGATCCTGAGACGGGAGAGCAGAGAGAAGCGGATATGGAGCTTTTGAGATTGACGATTCCGAGAAGAGTATATACCGATAATCATATGGACTACATCGCTGATTGTCTCATCGCTTTGAAGGATAAGGCATCGGAGGTGAAGGGCCTTGAGATAGAATACGAGCCCAAGGTTCTCAGACACTTCACAGCAAGGCTTAGACCGGTAAAATAAAAAAGACTTAAACGCGTATTTATATGGAATAGGGTATTGGAAATTTTCCCAATGCCCTATTTATTTTTTTGAGTCTTTTTTAGCTAGTATATAGTTGCATAGAAGGAACTATAATGCATGAAATCCGTCTAATCTATAAAGAATACCAAATAAAGGATGGTGTTATAATATGTGCGGCAATGAGAAATTCATGAGAAATTCTTTGATAATGCTGATAATAATCTCTATGACGGCGACAATCATAGCCTTTGCGAAAGAAGAGGCATACAGGGAATTGCCGGAGATGAAAGGCGTCGCAGTTGATGAGGTGCTGAAGGTACCCTTTGACGCTCCTCTGGCGGCAAAAACTTTGATCAGGGCAAATATATGGGTAAAGGACTCCAATGGCACAAAGCTGCCAATAGACAGAGCCTTGGATGAGGATAGCAAGACCATAAAGATAAAGCCACTGACAGAGTATAAAAGAGGCGAAACCTATACTCTTTACATAAGCAAAAATGTAAGGTACAGCAGCGGAAAATCTATAGGTGAAGCTTTAAAAATGAATTTTCCAGTGATGAAAGCGGTGCCGGAAAAGCTGCCGGTGGTAGGAAGCGTGGAAAACCTTAAGAAGCTTTTGGAGGAGGCCGGAGTCGGGAATTATGATTATGCGGCGGAAAACGAAGGTATAATAAGGGGAGCCGTAAATGATACGGCTGTACAGGCGGTCGGTGCTGAGCCGCAGGCTGCGGGAGCAGCAGGAAAAGCTGTTTCTAATAAGACGGAGAAATCAAAATCCGAGTCTTCGGATTTTTCGGGTACGAATGTTCAGGTCCAGGGTGTGGATGAAGCCGATGTAGTGAAAACTGACGGGGAATATCTCTATCAGGTGAACAGTGATAGAATAGTCATCGCCAGGATATATCCTTCAAATGAAATGAAAATCATTAAAACCTTAAAAATGGGAGAAGAAAATTTATATCCCATGGAGCTCTATGTAGACAAAGAGCGCTTGATAGTAATAGGCGGCTCCACTAACAACATACCGATAGCCAGGCCTATGGAAAAAAAGAACGCTATATACCCTTCGCGATATTCTTACAATACGGTGAAGCTTATTGAATATAACATAAAAGATAAAAGCAGCATCGCTAAATCAAGAGAAATAGAATTGGAAGGCAGTTATCTTTCTTCAAGAAAAATGGAAGATAAGCTGTACATTGTATCCAACAAGCATTTTAACTATTATCGCATAATGAATTCGGGACAGGAAAATGACACACCTTCCTATAAAGATAGTGCAATAGGACAGGAGTTTGTAAATATTCCTTATGATAAAATCTCATACTTCCCGGACTGTGTGGCATCCAATTATCTCATAGTTGCAGGATTGGATCTGGGGAGGCCGAAGGAAGGGGCAAATGTATCCACCTATCTTGGTGGCGGAGAAAATATATATGCATCTACGGGAAATTTGTATGTGGCTTTGACAAAGCATGTTGCTGAGCCTAAAAATCCCGTGATATATGACTCAGCCAATCCGACGAAATTTGTGCCTGATTATAATGATAGAGAAACCTTGGTACACAGGTTTGCTTTAAATGAAGGCAAACTGGTCTATACAGGGAAAGGCAGCGTGCCGGGAAATATTCTCAACCAATTTTCCATGGATGAAGATAATGGTTATTTCAGAATAGCTACTACCAAAGGTGACATATGGAGAGATGACGAGGGCACCTCAAAGAACAATCTCTATGTATTGGACGGCGGCATGAAAACTGTGGGGAGCATTGAAGATATAGCTCCCGGTGAGAAAATATATTCCGTAAGATTTATGGGCGACAGAGCCTACATGGTAACCTTCAAAACTGTTGACCCCCTGTTTGTGATAGATTTGAAGGACCCCAAGGCTCCAAAGATATTAGGAGCGCTGAAAATTCCGGGGTACAGCGACTATCTCCATCCCTATGACGAGAATCACATAATAGGCTTCGGCAAGGACTCTGTAGAAGTGGTGCATAAAGATAGCAAAGGCAATGAAACCGGAAGGACGGCATATTATCTGGGAATGAAGATAGCCATATTTGATGTAACCGACGTTAATAATCCTAAAGAAATGTTTACAGAAAAAATAGGAGATAGGGGCACAAGCTCCGAGCTTTTGAATAATCATAAGGCACTGCTGTTCTCAAAGGAGAAAAACCTTATGGCATTTCCAGTGACAGTAATGGAAGTGGAAGATGGAGACAAGGGTATAGGGAAAAATAAAATGCCTGCATATGGCAGCTTCGCCTTCCAGGGAGCTNNAGATCTGGTGGACGGATTGAAGTTGAAAGGCAAAATAAGCCATATAAGCGATGAAGAATACTTGAAATCCGGAGGCGGCTGGTATGACAGCAGCAAGAATATAGATAGAATACTTTATATTAAAGATGATCTGTATACGGTATCAAAGGAAATGATAAAGGCCAATGATATAAACACTCTGAAGCAAAAAGGGGAGATTTTGATACCTTAGGGATAAATAAGAATAGAGTTAATAAACAAAATACAACACTT
>DPSW01000021.1 GCA_003527145.1 Clostridiaceae bacterium
GAACTAAACGTAATGGAGAAGCCATGAATCAAATCCTGCTTAAATACTACCAAGAAAACCTCAAAGGAAAGAAGGCAAAGGTTGCTTTAGTTGCTATTATGCATAAGCTTATCAAATACCTATTTGCGGTTTTGAGAGACCAGCAGGAGTACCAAATGAGAGACCCTAAACTACACCAGAAAATGTTCTTAGAGAACATCAACAAGCAAGTAGCTTAGCCGACTTCCTATCCATCCCCTTCTTATCATTGTTCGTGTTTTTCAATGATCTTTTTGTCATGCCTAGAAATAAAACAAAAGTTTTTAAAAATAATTGTTGACTTTAATTAGCTGGTCTATATCATATCTATCAGAGAAATGAATTTTATTACATCCTCATGAGGCCTTGGCAATACATTGAAGGCTATCAATTCACCTATATTGCCGATGGAGTTCTTCCCTGCCTCCACTGCTGATTTTACCGCAGCCACATCGCCTTCTACCATGGCAATGACAAAGCCTGAGCCTACAACATAAAACTTTGATATGTTTACATCAGCGGTCTTTACCATGGAATCCGAAGCTTGTATGGCTGCTGTCATTCCCCTTGTTTCTATCATGCCAAGGGCTTCTCTCCCCATTTATATCCCTCCAGAAATATTACCGGAAGTAATCCGAAATATTTATTCTTTCCCAGCCGGGTATGCTTGTTCTCTCAAATTTGCCTTCCAGCCCTCCGAAAGGCGCTGTGGCATCAATGCCCATTTTGGCTGTGACGCCTCTAAGCTCATGGGTCGGTTCCAATCCCGAGCCTCTTGCTCCCGGAATAATGATCACATCTTTGTCTGCCTGAACCCTGGTCGCAATAGCCCACTCTACATCAGCAGGATCAAAAATATCCACATCCTCATCGACTACAACCACATGCTTTACATCCTTATTGCTTGCCAGGGCAGCAATGATAGCGCTTTTGCCATCTCCCTCAGAGGTCTTGCGTATCGAGACTATCGCATGAAACCTGCATCCTCCGATCGTCGGCAAATGGACAGCTTTAACTGTGGGTATGATGTTCTTTACCTGTTGATAAAGATGCATTTCTCTCATCAGCCCATTTGGCAGAACATGCTCTGAGCTCGAAGGAAAATTTATTTGAAATATAGGGTTGCTGCGGTGGCATACAGCCGTTATTTCCATAATAGGCTGGGGTGTCCCGCCGCCGTAGTACCCTGCCATTTCACCAAAGGGCCCTTCCTTTTCACGGATCTTGGGCGGCATAAACCCTTCGATCACGATCTCCGCATATGCGGGCACCAGCAAATCTGCTGTTTCACACTTTACAAGCTTCAGCGGCTCTCCTCTCAAGGCGCTGTCGACCTCATATTTGTCCAGTCCATATATCTGAGAGTTGACCTGAGATGAAACCATAAATATCGGATCATAGCCGAGTATGACCGCAATTTCCATAGGCTCATCTTCTTTTTCCATATCAAAGTATTGGTCCAGAAGCATAGGAGACTCTATGAGCACGCTCATCCGGTTTCCTCCCAAAACTTGCAGCCTTCTCACTGAGGTATGGCTTTTGCCGGTTTTTCTATCCTTTACTACAACTATGCCTGCTGTAATAAAAGGATTGGAATCCTTTTCATGAAAGGTAGGGACCGGAAACAGTCTTTTAATGTCTATGTTCCTTCTGATTATGTTTTCTTTTACAGGCCCGCTGCTGACAACCTCATAGGGCATCGGATTTGCAACAGCCTCCATCAGAGAAAAAACAATCCCTTCATTGCTTGTATTCAGCAATTCTGCATACCTGGATCTTTCGCCGCAGATACCCGCCACTGCGGTTATATCGCAGCCCTTGATTTTTTTAAACAATACGGGTTTGATGCCGTTCAGCTTCTTTATCACTGCACCTAATTCAAATTTTGGGTCTACTTCCTTCTCGCATATCATGAGCTGTTTTTTTTCTTCTAATATTTTCAGGTAATCCCTCATCGACTGCCTAATCACGCTATCTCTCACCAACCTTCCCATTCTCCCCCCATCTCTCGCTGAGATCATGATCTATATCAAAGGCATCCAGAATCTTTCCCGTCATTATGGCTACCATATCTGAAATGCTTTGAGGGTGAGTGTAAAATCCAGGTGCAGCCGGCATGATGACTGCACCTGCCCTGGATAATTCAAGCATATTTTTCAGATGGATGGTGCTCAGCGGAGTTTCCCGCGGCACCACCACCAGCTTCCGCCTCTCCTTCAAAACCACATCGGCACTGCGGCTGAGCAAATTGTCGGAATATCCATTAGCTACGGAAGCCAATGTCTTCATCGAGCATGGTATGATCACCATGCCTCCAGTTTTAAATGTACCGCTGGCAATGGGAGCATATAGATCATCATAGGAGTAAATCTCTTTGGCAAACTCCATTAAATCATTCTAATCCAGTCCGCATTCATATTTGACCACATCTTCTCCCATCTTCGTCATCACCAGATGTATCTCTATTCCAAGGAGCTTTAAGGTCTGCAAGAGCCCCAGCGCATAGATTGCACCGCTGCCTCCGCTGATGCCTATAATAAGCCTCATTTAAATTCCTCCAAACATATCAGGAGCAGCAGCGGCCCTTTTCTTTATTATTGGGCTGCCCCGCGTCCTTCCATGGATCTTCCCCTTCTTCCCATGCCTTGATATATTCATCGACAGTCATCACCTTGGCAAAGATGGCCATGTCTCTAAGCCCGGCTCTGTGCATTTCTTCGTCCTTTGATGCGCAGCAGTCCGATATGGCAATCACCTTGTACGCCCTATAGGAAGCATCCGAAGCAGTACTTCTTACGCAAACATTGGTCCATACCCCTGTTACTACAACCGTATCTATATTCTCTTCCCTGAGATATAGATCCAAATCCGTATACATAAACCCGCTGTGCCTTCTCTTGGGAATTACATATTCATCTCCAACCGGCTTAAGCTCATCGATTATCCGGGAGCCCCAGGTTCCGGCGACGGCATGGACAGGCCTTACTCTAAAATCCGCATCATGCTTCCTGTGAGCCTCCTGGATATGGACGATATGGATATCTTCCGGCCTTGTTCTTCCATAATCCATCAACTTGCGCAATGCGGGGACAATCTTTTCTCCATCGGGACATCTTAAGGCTGCATTTTCCCCAATAAAGTCATTCAACATATCGATGACAAGAATGCAATGCTTTCCCATAAAAGCCCTCCTCTATTTATATTTATTTAAACAACTCATTTCAGCAGTTTGTTATCCTGTTGTCCTGACTGATAACGATTGCAGAGCTCCGGAGCTAAGACTTTGTAAGCTTGTATAGGGCTGCGTCAAAACTCGCATGCAGCGTCTATCATTACTGTTAAGACTCAAGTAAGTTATGAGATTTTCTAACTAACAGCATATAGGCTCAAACAGTTGACGCAGCTTTTCCTATACATCGCTAACAAACTCTAAGTCCCTTCACAACGCACTCTTATATCAGTCAGACAACAAGCTACTGCAATAAAATCAAAATTTAATCTGCCTCGGCAGTTTGCTTATGGTCTGTCTTTTTACGAATCGTCCATAGCCGGGTTTTGCGATTATGCCTTTGCCGTCTTCATATACCAGGCTTCCCCTTACTATGGTTTTAACAGGCTTCCCTTTGAGCGTCATCCCATGAAGGGGAGTATATTTTGCCATTGTATACATCTTTTCTTGCTCAATAGTCCATTCTTTGTCCAGGTCGATTATGGTGAAATCCGCATCGGAGCCTATCTCCATAGATCCCTTTTTAGGGTATAAGCCATAATGTATTGCCGGATTCTTGCATAGTATTTCAACCATTCTGCTCAGGCTTATTTTCCCTTTGTTATAGCCCTCACTCACTATCACGGGAACCATTGTTTCAACTCCCGGTATTCCCGGGAAGCTGTTCCATATGTTCATGCCCTCTGCACATTTCTCAGTAGAGATCTCATAAGGAGCATGGTCTGTGGCTATGAAATCAACACTTCCGTCTGCCACACCCTCCCAGAGCATTTCATTATCCTTTACAGTCCTCAAAGGTGGGGCTATCTTGGCAAAGCTTTCATATTTTGACATGGCATCCTGATAGTTGATGGTCAAATAATGAGGACAGGTCTCGGAAGTGACATCCAAGCCTCTCATCTTTGCATTTTTAACCAAAACGGCACCAATGCCCGTGCTCATATGAACGATATGCAGTCTTGCTCCCGTGAACTCTGCAAGGCTTATTCCCAGCTCAATGGCAACCTTTTCTGCCAGCTCAAGCCTTGCTTCGGCCCATGCAGGCCCATCCAGCCTGCCTTCATTTTTTAGCTTTTGGACATAGAAATCGCACATCGCATAGTTTTCTGCATGTATACCTATGGGCAAACCTGTAGCTGCAACAGATTTAAAGGCTTCCAGCATTTCAGGGTCAGTAACTCTGGGATAAGTAGGCACAGAAGGCGTCATATATACCTTAAAAGCGCAAACTCCATAATCAGACTGCTCCTTGACATTATGAAGCCAATTATTTCTTACGTCCTCTCCGGTGACTCCTCCCCACATGCCATAATCAACTATGGCTTTATCTGCAATCTGGCTCAGCTTATACTCCAGATTATCTACGCTTCTCACCGAAGGCACGCTGCAGCATGGCATGTCTATTATGGTGGTAACGCCTCCGCTGGCAGCAGCGGAAGTTCCCGTCAAAAAATTCTCCCTGTGGGTGAATCCCGGATCGTTGATATGTGTATGAGAATCTATACATCCGGGGATCACCAGCTTCTCACAGGCATCTATTATTTCCTTCGCCTGGATTTGTGCCTGTTCCATGAATCCTACTATAATTCCCTTATCCACCAGGATATCGACCTTCACTGTTGTGTCACCCTTTGGTATCATTGCGTTCTTGATCAATAAGTCAATAGACATTTTCTTACCTCCTTTATTTTTGTGAAAGATTCCGTACCAACCTGTGCTCTCCGTCCTCTCTTTTGTCCCATTTTTTTCTAAATCAAATCCAGAAGATGATTTTCCAATATCTGATTCCTATTAAAATTCTCCAGTCCTATGTAAAATTCCAAGGAATTTATCAGAGATTCAACGGGCACTACTCCCACCAGCTCACTGCCGATCACATTGATGCCATACCTTGACGCTTCAAGCTTCACAACCTCATAGGTGCGATACAGCGGTGTATTGACATAATCAAACATATTCATAGATACACAAACCTTGTCTCGTTCCTCAAACTTTAAACCTACCGATCTGACAGTAGTAAATCCACCGCTCGGTCCTCTTACAATTCGGGCTATCTTCCTGGCGATTTCTAAATTTGAAGTATCTAAAATCACGTTAAAAGCCACCAAAGGATTTGTCCCCGCACTTACAATGGTCGCTCCGGCAGTTGGGTGCAATGCGGCAGGCCCGATATCAGGCTTTCTTTCATCTGTATGTGCAATTTCTTTAAGACCTTCATACTGGCCCTTTCTGATGAAGTCCAAATTTTTTCTCTCAATTTTTCTCGCATTTTCTCCGGTAAAATAAACAGGCACCTTAAACCTTTCATATACTTCTCTTCCTATTTCCTCCGCCAGCTCTGCGCATTCTTCCAAAGTAATATTTTTCAGAGGAAAGATGGGAATGGTATCCTGTGCGCCAATTCTGGGATGAGAGCCCTTTTGCTCCTCCATATTGATGAGTTCAATAGACTTTCCTGCCATATTGAGCAATGCTTCCTTAAGCGGCTTCGGCTCTCCGATTAAAGTTACGACAGTCCTGTTAAAGTCCGGGTCGGGATGGTAATCCACAAGCTTTACGCCTTTCACATTTCTAACTTCGTTTAAAATTTTCTCTATTGTTTCCTTGCGCCTTCCTTCGCTGAAATTGGGAACTGCCTGGATATATTGGGCCATTTTATACCTCCTAACAAAATTGATATTTGAACAGCAAATTATTTTAAATATTCCAAATATTAGTTCAATTTTTTGATGCTCAATACCTTTGGAGTAATTTTATAAAGAAATATATGATTTTTTTCCCAACCCATCCTTTTAGTTGTTAATATTTCACATGCAGTGATATGCATTTATCCATATATATGCTTGAGTGGGTCCCAAAATGTACAAGCTTTAAAAAATAACTTTTTTTGTTAAAAAGCAACAAAAATACTTTAAAACAAGCAGCGTTAATTACACTGGAATTATATAAAACAAACAACTTTAAAATATTTTCAAAATTTCAAAGGATTTATTCTTCTTTTGTCTAATTGAACCTGAAATCGGTATTTCTATGTGAAGGGGAGAATTATATGGCATGGAAGCTTTTAGATTTGTCACAAGAAATATATCAAGGTATGTCAATATTTCCTATGCACCAAAACACATTTATAATGACAAATATGACCCACGATGAAAATAGAGCAAAAACAAAAAGTAAGACTCTGGGTTTTTCTGCGAGAAATTTATTGATCA
>DPSW01000089.1:0-5148 GCA_003527145.1 Clostridiaceae bacterium
TCCACCAATCTGTTGGAGTAGCCCCATTCATTATCATACCATGCTACAACCTTTATCATATCATCATCTAAAACCATGGTAGACAGCGAGTCAATTATTGCTGAATGGGAATTGCCCTTGAAATCGATAGAAACAAGAGGCTTCGTGCAAAACTCGATGATGCCCTTCATGCTGCTTTCAGAAGCATGCGCAAGAGCCTCATTTACCGCATCAATGTCAGCCTCTTTTTCCAATGCTGCAACAAAATCTACAACTGAAACCGTAGGCGTTGGAACTCGCATAGCCAGTCCCGTCAGCCTGCCCTTCATATCCGGTATTGCAAGAGCCACTGCCTTTGCGGCTCCTGTGGTGGTAGGTATTATTGACAAAGCTGCTGCCCTAGATCTCCTCAAATCCTTATGAGGCAAATCTAAAATTCTCTGATCATTGGTATAGGAGTGTATCGTAGTCATGAATCCTTTTTTAATGCCAAAGGTCTCATGAAGTACCTTAACGATCGGAGCCAGGCAATTTGTGGTGCATGACGCATTGGAAATAATATGGTGTTTCTCAGGTATATACTTATCTTCATTGACACCCATGACTATAGTAATGTCTTCATCTTTTGCCGGAGAAGATATTACCACCTTCTTGGCTCCCCCACGCATATGTGCTGAAACATCCTTCTTGCTTATAAATCTTCCTGTGGACTCTATAACAATATCTACGCCGTATTCGGCCCATTTTATATCTTCCGGGTTTGCTTCGGCACTTATTCTTATTTTCTTGCCATTAACGATGATGCCATCCTCATATNNTTCTTCAGCATATACTCCATATGTACTGTCATATTTTAATAAATGGGCAAGAGTTGCAGGATCAGATAAATCATTTATCAGGACAATTTCAATATCCTCATCGAATTTCTCCCGGGCAATTTTAAAAACGGGTCTGCCAATTCTTCCGAAACCGTTAATACCAACTTTTACAGCCATTATTTATTCTCCTCTCATTATATCATATATTTCTTCCGCAGCTTTTTCATCAACTACTAATATATTTTTATTTTTGCCACGGTTGACGCAAATAATTGCTTTAGCTTTTGTTATGCCTCCGGCTATAGAAATCACAGTGTTTATATTCCCGCAATCTTCTATTCTTATACCGATGCTGCCTTTTTTAAGTATTGCCTTGCCATCTTCACCGAAATAATATCCAAAAGCCTCCGCAATAGCTCCCTTTCCTTCCAAATATTTTTTTGTATCCTCATCAAGCTTTCTTCTTTTGGTTATCTGATCTATTGTGCTTAATCCGAACAGAAATATGTCAGCCTGGCCAATAAGGTTAANNCTTGAAGTATGCGGATCAGCCAGCATTGTATGCAGCATTTCGTCATTAATGCTTTCCGGAAGATATAAAGGATAATAATCTCCGTCTATTTTATGAGCGAGCCTCTCAGCAACAGCATTGGACTGGGTTTCCAAATTTCCGCTATGGCCCCCTGTGGCAGGAACGACTATGGTTTTTTTACTCCCAATAGATCTTGCATTTTCTGCCATAGCCATAGTAGAATATCCTCCGGATACCGCTATTACAGAATTATCCTTTATGCACTCCTTCATATAATCAAAGGCTCTTCTTCCCATCTCATTCAGTACCTCAGGCCTTTTTTCACAATCTCCCGGAACGATCAGCACATCTTTAACGCCCAGCATAGTTTTCAAATTTTTAGATAGCATGTTCAATCCCTTAACTTCATCTATATATGCTGAAAGCTTNNCCCTCTTCTGTGATGTGCATGCCGGCAGATTGTATCCCTATGAGATTTTGATTCTTTAAAACATCTAACTCACTTCTTACCCATCTTTCTGTCTGCCCCATAAAGCTTGATATATTGCGCCTTCCTATAGGCTGATTGTATTTAATAGTCAAAAGGATGGAATACCTTTTTTCAATCATATCTGATATTTCCGGGGCAATTCTTTTTTGAAGTTCAATAAAATTTTTCATCAGATTCCTCCCGGGGACATTTATTGTCCCTCGTATTGTTTTTTGTCCCTATATGCTTATTATATTCCTCCTTTTACATATTTTCAATCATATTTTCCATAATTTTCGATGATTTCATCCAATAAAAAAAGGCATTGCTGCCTTTAGTATCTTTTTCTCCTTGAAGATGAGGGTATTCCGATTTCATCTCTATATTTTGCAACGGTGCGCCTGGAAATTTTTATACCTTTTTCCGCCAGAAGATCAGCTATGGCTTGATCGCTTATAGGCTTTGAAGTATCCTCCTTGTCTATTATTGATCTCATCATCTTTTTTATGCTTTCTGAGGATATATCTTCCCCTTCTTCATTACCAACACCGCTTTTGAAAAAGTATTTTATTTCAAATATTCCTCTTGGCGTTTGAGCGTATTTGCCGCTTATAGCTCTGCTGACAGTAGACTCATGAACCTGAACTTCATCAGCAATGTTCCTCAGCGTCATAGTTTTTAGATAGCTATCGCCCTTCTCAAAAAAATCTCTTTGATAATCAACAATAGCTTTGACTACTCTATATAATGTATTCTTTCTCTGTTCAAGGCTCTTTATAAGCCATAATGCGGAGGAAAGCTTGTCATTAATAAAAGACAGGGCTTCTGAGGACTTGTCCTCTGTATTTATAATGCTCTTATAGTATTGATTAACCATAAGCCTTGAGCTGTAATTGTCATTTATAGTAATTATATATTCATTCTCAATCTTTTCAACAAAGACATCAGGGATAACATATCTGCACTCGGTTCCGCAAAAAAATGATCTTCCCGGTTTGGGCTCCAGGCTTTTTATTATATCGCTGTACTCTTGTACTTCTGCTACAGTTATAGACAGCTTTTTAGCAATATTTTGCAGCCTGTTGCCTGCAATATCATCCAGATGGTCTTTAATTATGCTTTCTAGATTCTCATCTGCGATACCCAATGCATGTATTTGTATCAATAGGCAATCCATCAGATTAAGTGCCCCCACACCAATGGGTTCAAAGGTCTGGATGATCCTCAATACTTTTTCTACTCTTTCTTTAGATGCAGAAAGCACAGAAGATATCTGATCTATTGTGGTACATAAATATCCATTGTCATCCAAACTCTCTATGATATATTCTCCGATAATTCTGTCACATTTGCCCAATTTCAAGGTGTTAAGCTGAAAAAGCAAATGATCCTTCAAGGTATCCGAATAACATATCAAGTTGTCGTAATTCATCTCTTGAGAGTCGTCTATTCCGGTATTTTCCAAGCAATAGCTCTTACCCTGATATTGAAAATATTCTTTCCAATCAATTTCTTCAATGGTACTTTTTTCTTCGTCTCGGTCTTTATCAGGGTTTTCAGCTTTTTCTTCTTGATTATCTTCTATAACATCAAGAACGGGATTAGTTTCAAGCTCTTGCTTCACAAGCTCCTCTAATTCTATCGTAGGAAGCTGCAATATCTTGAGAGCGAGTCTTAATTCCGGCGTCATTATAAGTTTTTGCTGTTGCTCAAGTATCAGATCATATCCCATTCTCATAGTTTTCACCTCTCACAAATGAAAGTCTACATAATAATTATACCATATATTTATGCTTAATCATAATATAAATATAGCAAAAACCTTGCCAAAATTTAAAACGAGCAGGACATGGATAATCATTTAACCAGGTCCTGCTCGACCCTGCAAGGAAACTACTCAAATTTATCACTGAACTAACATTCAGTGGGGGTTGATCCCCCTCTGAATGAAGTCTCGTTCAATCAAGACTCTTAAAACTCATCTTCTGTGATGGTTCTCAGCTTATAAGCCTTATATCCTTTAAAATGCGGAGCATTAGCAAATCCCCTTTCTACAAGCTTTATATCGTCATATATTATGGCAAGCGCGTCTCCGCTATGTGCTCCCATTATGCCGAGCCCGCCGGTCCCATCCTTAAGCCTCAATACTTCACTCAGCAAATCATACTTTAGCCTATGCTGATTTCTAATAATGCTCTCAGTAGATGCCCTGGCAATATGATCTAAGCTTTGTCTTTCAGCTCCATGCCTCGCAAGCTCAGCAAGATCGTCAATTTGACTCAGAGGCAGGATACTCTTTTTGTTGAATTCTATCGTGTCTACAATCCTATTGCCTTCAAATACCAGGAGGAAAAATTTCATATAGCTTCCTATATGCTCCTTATATGGCCCTGTTTTATAGTCAAAAAAAGTCATGCTTTTAAATATTATACTATCTGTAGGCTCTACTTTTATGCACTCTTCAGCAAGCTCATCTTCATAATGCTTCCTATGAAATAGTTTTATAAGGCAATTATATACCCCGCACAGGTCTGCAGTGCTGCTGGCAAAGCCCTTCCCTTTGGGTATATCCGAGCATATTTCTATATCCAGCCTTTCAATGCAATCTGTATACCCCCAACGCTTAAGCACATTTGTCAAAAATTGGGATGCCTTGGGATAAGAGATTTTTTTTAAAGGATTTTTGCATTCATATATTCTGACATCCGTAAACAGATTTACCGGGCATGATAAAAGCGTATCTATCCCTTTAATTCTGCCTTGAATTACTTCTCCTATGCTTCCCGGATAACGAGCTTTTATCTCCATGCTTAGTCTCCTCTTGAAATATAAAAAGCAAGCTGCAAGAACTATTTTTCCCCTTTTTCATAGGGGACGCCGTCTGCCGCAGGAGCAGTAGCTTTGCCTACTACGCCCGATACTGCCAGCATCGTCAGCAAGTATGGCAATGCAAATAGAAATTCTTTAGGCACATTCAAGCCAAGGGACATGGAAATAGTTTGAATTGCATCAGCCAGGCCAAAGAACAAGCATGCCAATGCAGCACCTATGGGATGCCATTTTCCGAATATCATAGCCGCCAGAGCGATAAAACCTTTGCCGGCTACCATTCCTTCCTTGAAAAGGCTTATTGAGCCTATAGACAGGGATGCTCCTCCTATTCCGGCCAATATTCCACTTATTATTACGCATATATATCTCATAATATAAACATTCACGCCTAATGTATCCGCTGCCCTTGGATGCTCTCCCACTGCCCTGATTCTAAGTCCGAAAGGCGTTTTGTACAGTACGTAATATGAAACTGCTACTAATATTAGAGCAAGATAGGTGAACATATTAAAGGGACC
>DPSW01000089.1:5179-5417 GCA_003527145.1 Clostridiaceae bacterium
CAGCTTCCTGCCAATATATTAATCGCAGTGCCTACCACAACCTGGTTCGCCTTAAAGTGAATGCTTAGAAAAGCCAATAGCCATCCAAACAAGCCGCCGATCATCATGGCTCCAAATAATCCGAGCAGCGGAGAGCCTGTTTTATAAGATACCAGTACCGCACTGAAGGCTCCTACAGTCATCATACCGTCCAGCCCAATATTTACAACTCCGGATCTTTCGGAGAAGGTTCCTCCTA
>DPSW01000444.1:0-5053 GCA_003527145.1 Clostridiaceae bacterium
AGAGATATTCGGCCTCAAACCACATCAATCTGTTTGTTCCCTTATTTGATATATAATAAGCTTCACAGCCTCTTACCCACAGCTTTTCCATGGTGGTTCCCTCTGTATCTATGATAATTTTGTCATTTGTAATATATATCTGTTTAAATATTATTTCTTTTCCTTCCTCATTTCTATAAATGATATGAATGTCAGTAAAGTAATCCTCAGTGCTTGCCTTCTTAAAGCCTTCGGGTATATACTCTGGTTCTGCCGGTTCCACCGTTATATCCCCCGGCTGTTCATCATGCTGGAATGAGAAGGAGGTTAGCTCTTGATATATTTCTATGATCACCTTGAAGAACTTTGTTCTCAATGCTTCGACGCTCACTATGGTTGTAAAGGTTACAAGGGATATAAGGAATATTACGATTGCTATCCGCCTTGTTTTATTGATAAGCCCTCTTACAAGGAAATTGCTCTTCTCCATTGCTATAAGAAGCTTCATCCTGTGGTCAAAGCTTTTGGCGAAGGTATGTCCAAGCTCTTGCTCAGGGGGTATCTGCTCAAGCAGAAGCTCTTCGGCTTTTGGTACGAATTCAAATAGCATGGCATCTGTTATTACTGCATCAGNNTTTTCTTACCCCTGGCTATGCGCTTTCGGACATTTCCTTCGGATATGGACAGGATCTTTGCTATTTCCTTGTCCGTATATCCGTGGCTGTACTTAAGCTTTATTGGGGAAGAATAGTTTATGGGAAGCCTTGCTATAGCAGCTGCAATTGAACTATTGCCAACCTCTTCAAAGCTTCTGTCCCCTTCGGCAGCCATCTCCTCCGCGCCGAATATGACTTCATCAAAGGGGATGGCATATTGCCTTCTCCGCTTCCTGTATATATCTATAGCCGCCCTTTCAACTATTATAACGATGAAGCCTTTGGTTTTGGGACACTTGATTTCATTTATTTTATTTAAATTTTCAATAATTTTTATAAATGCCTGGTGGACGGCATCTTCTGCCAAATGCTCATCCTTTAATATGCTGTTTGCTACATAAAACATCGTTTGCCTGTAATTAATATATATTTGCTCGAATTTAGATTTATCATCAGGGCTTTCGATCATCGCCAAATAGATTAACAATNNCATATTATGCAAGGATATATAATTGTCAATATAATTTTACCATATTTTGCTGATAAATTGCTTTTATTTGGCTATTAAAAATCCAAAAAAGTGGAATAATAAGCATAGCTACAAAAATAACAGCATGATTACAAAAAAAGAAGAAAAACAGTCCATAAAAACGTCTAATAAAGCGGATATCTATAATAGCGTTTTTCTGAGCCATTTTACAATTTTAAGGAAAGTGTTATTATATAACTTGGTTTTGAAAGACTGAATACAGGGGGCATAATATGTTAAAGGATACATTGCATTTTGTATTTGTTGTGCTGCAGGTTCTTGCCGTAGTATACGGATTATATTATTTTTCAACTTCAATATATGGTATAGTAGAGAAATTTAATAGAAAGCCTACCAGGAATTATCTGCCATTGAAGAGATTTGCCGTATTCATACCTGCTCACAATGAAGAGAGAGTAATAGGAAATATAGTGGAAAACCTGAAGCAGTTGAATTATCCGGCGGATTGCTATGATGTGTTTGTCATTGCCGATAATTGCACTGATGACACGGCACATATTGCCGCAGCCGGGGGAGCCAATGTGCTGGTCAGGACAAATAATGAAAAAAGGGGCAAAGGCTTTGCTCTGCAGTGGGCATTCAAAGAGATATTGTATAGAAAAGATTCGGATTATGATGCAACGGTGATATTCGATGCGGATAATCTGGTATCAAAAAATTTCTTGAAGGAAATGAACAATAAGCTTTGTGAAGGGCATAAGGTCCTTCAGGGCTATATCGACAGCAAGAATCCCGAGGATTCCTGGATTACTTGCAGCTATTCCATGGCTTTCTGGTCTGCCAACAGGCTCTTTCAATGTGCCAGGGAATACCTGGGCTTGAGCTGCCAGATAGGCGGCACCGGATTTTGTGTTGATGTAGATGTATTGAAGAAGATAGGCTGGGAGGCAACCTGCCTGGTAGAAGATCTGGAATTCACCATGAAGCTCATGCTCAACGGAATAAGGGTGGGCTGGGCTCATGACGCCGTAGTATATGATGAGAAACCTCTTACGATGGCTCAGTCATGGAAGCAAAGGAGAAGATGGATGCAGGGCTTTGCGGATGTATGCTCCAGATACTTCATGAAGCTTTTGGTAAAGTCCGTGAAGGATAGAAGCTTCGCTTTGCTCGATTGTGCCCTTTATACCCTTCAGCCGTATATGATAATAATGGGCGGATTGATGCTTTTGGTCCCATTTGTGAATGCTTATGTTTTTGATAACGAGATGTTCATATTTACTGCCAGCGTCTTTCCAAACTTCTTTAAAGCTTTTGGGATGATACAGTTTCTGCTGATACCTGCAGGCCTCCTTATAGACAAGAAGTTCAGCTACAAATTGTTTTTATACTATCCGACTTATGTGCTGTACTGCCTGACATGGATTCCTATATCCATCCAAGGCGTGATCATGAAGAACAATAAGGAGTGGAGCCATACTCTCCATACGAGAACCTTGTCTATACATGAGTTGGAATAGAAGCAGAAGCAATGATATAAAGAAGAGCAGCATTAGCGAATAATGCTGCTTTTTGTTGTATCATTATTGCTAAACAGAGTTTGAAATAATTCAATCTTATGATAAAATTGTATCGATACGATTTTGAAAAGAAGGTAATAGCATGTCATTGGATTTGCGAATAGATAAAAACAAGGATGAAGCTGCATATTTTCAGATTTATGAGCAGATAAGGGCGCTTATAATAAGGGACGCCCTGGAGGGCAACAGCAAGCTGCCTTCAATAAGGGCGCTGTCCAAGGCTCTGGGAGTAAACCCCATTACGGTTATAAATGCTTATAATATGCTGGAAAAGGAACGGCTGGTCTATAAGAAGGAGGGAAGCGGCACCTTTGTGATACCAAAAGGGGAGGATTTGCTGCTAAACGCCGAGCCGCCCATGTATTTTGAGCCCGGTGAGCTTGATATGGAGTTTGAATATGATGAGGAATACATAGATTTTTCCATATCGTCTCCGGACCCCAAATTGTTTTCCATAAAGAGTTTCCGCCAGGTTATGAATGAGGTACTGGAAGAGGATGGAGCCAAAGCATTCATGTATCAAAAGAGCATGGGATATACGCCTTTGAGGAATGCTCTCGCGGGTTATGCCAAAGGATACGGCATCAATTGCAGCCCCGATGATGTTTATGTGGTATCCGGGGCCCAGCAAGGTATAGATATCATTTCCAAAGCATTGGTCAGAAGCGGAGATTGTGTCTTTGTAGAGTCGCCGACCTACAGCGGGGCTCTGGCGGCTTTTAAATCGAGGGGAGCAAAGCTGGTGGAAGTGCCCATCAGCGAGGACGGGCCCGGCATAAAGGAGCTGGAAAGGCTGGTCAAGCTGTTTAAGCCTGTGTTGTTCTACACCATGCCTAATTTCCACAATCCGACGGGCAGTATATATTCGGAGAGGAAGAAGAGGTATATGCTGCTTTTGGCCCGGAAGCATGACTTCAGAATACTGGAGGATGATTACTCCGGAGATCTGAACTATACGGATTCCAGGCTTTTGCCCGTAAAAGCCTATGACAGCAATGAGCGGGTAATTTATCTGAAGAGCTTCTCTAAAATTTTCATGCCCGGTTTCCGCCTGGCCTACATGATAGTGCCTGAGGACATCAGAAAGAAGGCCGCCGATGCCAAAATAGCCTCTGATATTTCTACTTCGGGCCTGATGCAGAGGATATTATGCAAATATATCGAAAATGGCATATTGGATAAACATATTTCATATTTAAGAAAAGAATTCAGCGTAAGGTATCTGGAAATGGTAAGAGCAATAAAAAAGTGCATGAGAGGGGTCAGCTTTTTTGAACCCAAGGGGGGCTTGAACCTATGGATAAAGCTCCCCGAAGCGGTCAATTCACAAGAGCTTTACGAAAGATGCAAAGAAAAAAAGGTGATTTTTTCTCCCGGTACATTTTATTATAACGACGGCAGGGGACAGGACCATATCAGAATGAGCTTTGCCGCTTCAGATATCGACAGGATATGGGAAGGCATATCCGTCATAAGCATGGAAGCTGAAAAGATGAGGAATTCTATTGTTAACCAAAATAAAAGTGGGAGTTGACAAATCTAAACTAAAGTCGTATTCTCATAATGTAAACTTATTTAAAATAGAACGGTTAACAATAGAAAGGATGGTCAATTTGAAATTTACAACAAAAGAAATCACTCTGGTATCCCTCTTCGTTGCTCTTATCACTATAGGCTCCAAGATCACAATACCATCGCCCATAGTACCCTTTACCATGCAGTGGATGTTCGTTGCATTATCCGGCCTGCTGCTGGGGTCCAGACTCGGCAGCATCAGCGTAGCCGTATATGTTATTTTAGGGCTTATAGGATTGCCTGTTTTCACAAAAGGAGGAGGTATAGGATATATATTGTCCCCAACCTTTGGATACCTGGCAGGCTTCATAGCTGCTGCGTATATTATTGGAAAAGCCGCTGAAAAGATGAAAGGCAATATGAGCTTTATAAAGGCTTTGGGTGCTATGCTTTTGAGCTTGCTGCTGGTATATGCCATAGGTGTCACCTATATGTACCTCATAGTCAATGTTTACCTTGGCAGGTCTATACCGTTAGCAAAGGCTGTCTGGACTGGTGCGTTGATTTTTATGCCCACTGATGTGCTTTCGGCGGTGCTGTCATCTTTGCTTGGGGTGCGAATTGCCCGTCANNATTATACAGAATTAATTTCCTAACATTTTTTAAGACTTCAACAAAATTTTATTGAAGTCTTGATATATAGAGATTAATTGAATTATATCGCAATACACGAAGCAACCGTCATGCCATTTGCTATTAGAAGCGCAATATACAATATTTGTCATGATATCAGTCTTAATCTCAGTTTGTAGTTTAATTAGCCAGAGTATAGA
>DPSW01000444.1:5101-8182 GCA_003527145.1 Clostridiaceae bacterium
TTTTGAGGTAGTTACATCAGGAAAGACCACTAAAGATCTTATTGATAAGGGAATCAAGGCGTCGGTGCCTGAAATATGCGTTCCCATCAAGATATTCAACGGTCATGTTCTGGAGCTTTTGGATGCAGATGCAGACTATATTTTTGTACCCAGGATGATGAACATAAGGAAGGGTGAATTTTTTTGCCCTAAATTCATGGGACTTCCCGACATGGTCAGATATAGCCTGCCGGGGACTCAGGACAAAATCCTTTTTCCCAAGATTGCATCATCGTCCGATGATATTTCCGATGTCCATATATACTCCGAGATGGGAGAAGCTCTGGGCGTATCACACAAGCAGATGAGGGATGCTCTTCTGGACGGGCAGAAATCCTGGGAAGAGTTCAGGCAAATATCAAAAAAAGGCTATACCGCCCTGGAGGCTTTGGATTATGTTGAGACGGGAAAGAAGCTTGATAAGCCGATGGAAGCTTATAAGGTGACCATAGGGCTTATGGGCTATGTATATGATGTGTATGATGAATTTGTAAGCATGGGAATAGTAGACAGGCTGAGAGAGATGAATGTAAGGGTCATAACCTTCGAGATGATGGACGAAGAACTGCTGGACAGAGAATTGACGGATATGAATAAAAGGCTTTTTTGGACATTTTCAAACAAGCTCCTTGCATCGGGCTATAAATTTCTCAAAGATGATGAGGTGGACGGCATCATTCATGTCACAGCCTTTGGATGCGGGCCGGACTCATTGATAGGGAAGCTTATGGAGCTGGATTCCGCTGAATACGGCAAGCCCTTCATGACCATCAGAGTGGATGAGCATACAGGAGAGAATCACCTTCAAACCCGTATTGAGGCGTTTATAGATATGATCTACAGAAAAAAGGCAAAGGCTAAGAAGGAGGCATAAACATGAAAGTAGCGTTTCCCTACATGGGAACCACAGTGATCTATAAAAAACTTTTAGAGCTTTTAGGACATGATGTCATTGAGCCTCCTGAGCCCACTCAGAGAACCATCGATTTGGGTGTAAAATACAGCCCGGAGTTTGCCTGCTTTCCTCTCAAGGTTGTCCTTGGGAGCTATATAGAAGCCGTTGAGCTGGGAGCCGAGACACTGGTAACATCCGGGGGACATGGGCCTTGCAGAGCCGGTTTCTATGGAGAAACCCACAAGAAGATATTAAAAAACCTGAATTACGATGTGGATATAATTATATTTGATGATTACAAAAGGGATGTTTGGGGAACAATTAAAAAGGTGCTCAAGATAAAAAACGGCAGATCATGGCTGTACCNNAGTGTATTCCATGGCTAAAGCCCTGGATGATATAGAGAAAAGAATTGAGAGAATGAGAGCCTATGAAGTGCATAAAGGCGAGTGCACCAAAGCATGGGGAACCATAAAAAAATGGTTCGATGAGGTTAAGAATGTTGAAGACGTGCGCAATGCTGAGGCGGAGAGCAATAAGCTTTTGGACGGCATAAAGCTTATTGAGGTTCCCGACGCTGATAGGATCAGGATAGGCATANNTAGAAGAGATGCTGGGAAACCTCGGCGCAGAAGTTGAGAGATCCCAATATCTTTCCCAATGGATAGATTTTAATCTGATACCCGGGGCTTCGGCCAAAGCCCATGAGCTGGAAATACTGAAAAAGGGTGAAAAATATATACAGGAAATCATAGGCGGCCATGCAAAGCAAACCGTGGGCCATATAGCAGATTATGCCGAAAGAGGCTTTGACGGGGTAGTCCACCTTATGCCTTTTGCCTGTTTGCCGGAGCTCATAAGCCAGAGCATAATACCGGCCATCNNAGCATAATATTCCGGTCATAACCTTGTCTATCGATGAACAAACCGGGGCTGCCAATACCCTGACCAGGCTGGAAGCCTTTATGGATCTCATAAGAAATTTTAAAAGGACAAAAATTGCATGATGGAGGAAGCATATGGATAGAGTGTTCGTAGGTATTGACGTAGGTTCCGTCAGTACCAATGTAGTTGCTTTGGATGTAGAGGGAAAGATTGTTTCGGTTCAGTATCTAAGGACCAATGGGCAGCCCATAGAAGCAGCAAGATGCGGCCTAAGGAATTTAAATGATGAATTCAATAAAGAGATCGAAGTCCTGGGAATGGGGACCACGGGCAGCGGCAGACAGCTTACCGGAATAATGGTGGGCGCCGATGTGATAAAAAATGAAATAACCGCTCATGCGACTGCAACCATAACGCTTGTTCCGGAAACCAGAACCATATTTGAAATAGGGGGACAAGATTCAAAGATAATATTTCTAAGGGACGGGATGGTCACCGATTTTGCGATGAATACCGTATGCGCGGCAGGCACAGGCTCCTTTTTGGAGCATCAGTCGGAAAGGCTTGGGATTCCCATTGAGGATTTTGGGGATCTGGCTCTGACGGCCCAAAAAAATGTGCGAATCGCAGGGCGCTGCACCGTATTTGCGGAATCGGATATGATAGCAAAGCAGCAGTATGGTTTTTCTAAAGCAGAAATAATCAATGGGTTATGCGAAGCCCTGGTGAGAAACTATATCAATAATCTGGGCAGAGGCAAAAAATTAGAACCGCCCTATGTCTTTCAAGGCGGAGTGGCCGCCAACAAAGGCATAGTTGCCGCCTTTGAAAGAGAGCTTGGCCATGAGGTCATCGTGCCGCCCAACTTCAATGTTATGGGCGCTGTGGGAGCAGCGATTCTGGCTAGGGAGCATATCGAAAGGACCGGTAAGGGCACAAGCTTCAGAGGATTTGAATGTGCAGATCTGGAATTTACCCCCACCAGCTTTATATGCAGCGGCTGTGATAATTCCTGCGAGGTAATAAAGGTTCAGATGGCCGGAAGGACCATGGCGATGTGGGGAGACCGCTGCGGCAAATGGACAAATTCAGTAGTGTAAAATAACATATTGTATGCATATATTAAGCCCTTCCATAATAACTTATATAAGAGATAGAGTTAGATGGGAGGGATTTTTATTAAACATAAAATTATATTGCTGACCAGAAAAAGAATAATGATTTATGCACTGATTATTGTTGTCCTTATTTTAGCAATTATT
>DPSW01000086.1 GCA_003527145.1 Clostridiaceae bacterium
TGACCTGGGAAGGCTATAACTATGAGGATGCTATATTGATAAGTGAAAAGCTGGTTAAAGAAGATGTGTTTACATCTATTCATATAGAAGAATACGAAGCCGAAGCGCGTGATACAAAGCTGGGGCCCGAGGAAATAACCCGGGATATACCTAATGTAGGTGAAGAAGCTTTAAAGGATCTGGATGAAAGAGGCATTATCAGGATAGGCGCTGAAGTGAGAACCGGAGATATATTGGTAGGCAAGGTGACCCCAAAGGGTGAAACCGAGCTTACGGCCGAGGAAAGACTGCTGAGGGCCATATTCGGCGAAAAAGCCAGAGAAGTAAGGGATACGTCGCTGAGAGTGCCCCATGGCGAAGCAGGCATAATAGTTGACGTAAAAGTGTTTACAAGAGAAAACGGCGATGAGCTGCCTCCCGGTGTGAATCAATTGGTAAGGGTTTATATAGCCCAAAAGAGAAAGATCTCCGTTGGAGATAAGATGGCCGGAAGACACGGGAATAAGGGAGTTATATCCAGAATCCTTCCTGAAGAGGATATGCCTTTCCTGCCAAATGGGACGCCTTTGGAGATCGTATTAAATCCTCTTGGAGTGCCATCGCGTATGAACATAGGACAGGTGCTGGAAGTCCATCTCGGTTTGGCTGCCAAGGCCCTGGGATGGAAGATAGCTACGCCTGTATTTGATGGTGCCAATGAGAATGATATAATGGATACCTTGGAAACTGCCAATAAATTCATTCAAGTTAAAAAACAGCTAAAAGCCATAAAGAACAAGATAAGCTATACGGAAGACGAGGAGCCAGGCGACTTTAATATAGATGAAAATGTAGAGATAATCAATGAATATTTGAGCGATCCTGTATTTGAGCTGGATAAAAAGCTCAGCCATTTTAAAGGAAAGATTAAAGATGCCGACTTAAATAATGCAAAAGATCTGGAGAATTTATTAGGGGGCCTAGAGGATAATCCTCTTGTAGATGTAGATCTTGACAGGACAGGAAAGATCACATTGAGGGACGGCAGAACGGGAGAGTACTTTGACAATGATGTTACGGTAGGCTACATGTATATACTCAAGCTCCTCCACCTGGTAGATGATAAGATTCACGCCAGATCCACAGGGCCATACTCCCTTGTAACTCAGCAGCCGTTAGGCGGAAAAGCCCAATTTGGAGGCCAGCGATTCGGGGAGATGGAGGTTTGGGCATTGGAGGCCTATGGTGCGGCTCATACGCTGCAAGAAATTCTTACTGTGAAGTCTGATGATGTGGTGGGCAGAGTGAAGACCTACGAATCCATCGTCAAGGGAGAAAATATACCTGAGCCGGGAGTTCCGGAATCCTTTAAGGTATTGATAAAGGAGCTTCAGAGCCTTGCACTGGATGTAAAAGTGCTTTCTGAAGAAAATGAGGAAATCGCAATAAAAGAATCTGTTGATGATGATTTAGAAGACCTCAGCAATGAAATGGAGACCCGCGAAGATGTCGACCTTTCAAATCTTCCTTACAAAGGTGGAGTTGAAGAGGAAAAAGACAATTTATATGATGACTATGATGAAGACGCAGAAGAAGAAGATTTCGAAATAGATTTGGATATAGATGATTTGATAAAGAATGAGACCCAAGAAGAAGAGGAAGATTATTAAAGGAAGGGAGAGAAGAGCCCTTGTTGGAATTAAACAACTTCGAATCATTAAAGATTGGTTTGGCATCCCCGGAGAAAGTAAGGGAATGGTCAAGAGGAGAGGTAAAAAAGCCTGAAACCATAAACTACAGAACTTTGAAGCCGGAAAAGGAAGGTTTATTCTGTGAAAGAATATTCGGGCCTACCAAGGACTGGGAATGCCACTGCGGCAAGTACAAAAGAATCAGATATAAGGGCATAATCTGCGACAGATGCGGTGTTGAAGTAACCAAAGCTAAGGTAAGGAGAGAAAGGATGGGCCATATCGAACTGGCTGCTCCTGTATCTCATATCTGGTATTTCAAGGGTATACCCAGCCGTATGGGATTGTTATTGGATATGTCGCCAAGAGCGCTGGAAAAGGTATTGTATTTTGCTTCTTATATTGTGATCGAACCGGGAGATACGGGTCTATCTGTAAAGCAGATACTAAACGAAAAAGAATTTAGAGAAGCTATTGAAAAATATGGCTCCAGATTCAGAGCAGGAATGGGTGCTGAAGCAATAAAAGAGCTTCTTGCTGTTTTAGACCTGGACCAACTGGCTAAAGAATTGAGACATGACCTAAAGGACAGCTCGGGACAAAAGAAGCTTAGAACTGTAAGAAGGCTTGAAGTGGTAGAAGCTTTCAGAAAGTCCGGCAATAAGCCTGAGTGGATGATTCTGGATGTTATTCCTGTAATCCCGCCGGATTTAAGGCCAATGGTGCAGCTTGACGGAGGCAGATTTGCTACTTCGGATTTGAATGATCTATATAGAAGGGTTATAAACAGGAATAATAGGTTGAAAAGACTTCTGGACCTTGGAGCACCGGATATAATTGTCAGGAATGAGAAAAGAATGCTTCAGGAGGCCGTTGATGCCTTAATCGACAACGGCAGACGCGGAAGACCTGTTACCGGCCCCGGCAATAGGCCGCTTAAATCATTGAGCGATATGCTCAAGGGAAAGCAGGGAAGATTCAGACAGAATCTTTTGGGCAAGCGTGTTGACTATTCCGGACGTTCCGTTATAGTTGTGGGACCTCATTTGAAGCTCTACNNGCTCTTGAGCTTTTCAAACCCTTTGTGATGAAGAAGCTTGTAAAGGATGGCCTCGCTCATAATATTAAAAGCGCAAAGCGTATGGTTGAGAGGGTCAAGACAGAAGTATGGGATGTTCTCGAAGAGGTAATAAAAGAGCATCCGGTACTCCTGAATCGTGCACCAACACTTCATAGGCTGGGAATACAAGCCTTTGAACCTGTTCTGGTTGAAGGCAGGGCGCTTAAGCTCCATCCGCTGGTATGCACGGCATACAATGCGGACTTTGACGGAGACCAGATGGCGGTTCACGTTCCATTATCTGTGGAAGCACAAGCTGAAGCCAGATTTTTGATGCTTTCGGCAAACAATATTTTGGCGCCAAAGGATGGAAGGCCTGTAGTGAGCCCGACCCAGGATATGGTAATGGGAATTTACTATTTGACAATACATGTTCCCGGTGAAAAAGGAGAAGGGAAGATATTCTCCGATTTGGACGAGATGGTTATGGCATATCAATTGGGGGAAGTCGGACTTCATGCTATGGTTAAAGCAAAGCTTGCCAGAAATATCGATGGAAAGACCGAATACAAGCTTGTTGAGAATACGGTAGGCCGCTTCATATTCAATGATTCCATGCCTCAAGATGTGGGCTTTGTTGATAGAACGGTTGAAGGAAGTGAGTTTGTTCTCGAATATGATCCAAAGGATAAGGAAGGCAATCTCATACCGATAGATAAAAAAATGCTGGGCAAAATAGTAGATAAATGCTATAGGAGGCATGGTTCTGCTAAAACTGCCGTGGTGCTTGATGAAATCAAAGCATTTGGCTTCCATTATTCAACTAAGGGAGCGGTAACGATAGGAGTAAGCGATATAGACATACCCGAAACAAAGAGAAAGTTGCTTTCGGAAGCAGATTCAAAGGTTGACAATATTGAAAAGATGTATAGAAGGGGCCTCATATCAAACGAAGAAAGATATGAGCAAGTAATAGAAACCTGGAAAAATACTAAGGAAGAAGTTACTAAAGCCCTAATGGATAACCTGGACAGATTAAACCCCGTATACATGATGGCAAACTCGGGAGCCAGAGGAAGCGTCAACCAGATAAGCCAGCTGGCAGGCATGAGGGGACTTATGGCCGATACATCGGGAAGAATAATAGAGATCCCCATAAAAGCTAACTTCCGTGAGGGACTTAACGTTTTGGAGTTCTTTACCTCTACCCATGGAGCTAGAAAGGGCTTGGCGGATACGGCTTTAAGAACTGCGGATTCAGGATATCTGACCAGACGGCTTGTGGATGTAAGTCAGGATGTTATAGTAAGGGAAGATGACTGTGGCACAGAGGAAGGGCTCTGGGTCAGTGAAATAAAAGACGGCAGTGAGATAATTGAGAAATTGGAAGACAGACTTGCAGGAAGACTTGCAATGGCAGATATTGTTCACCCGGAGACAGGTGAAGCGCTGGTTAAGAAAGGTGTCATGATAACTGATGACATGGCTTCAAAAATTGTCAAGACAGGAATAAAGAAGGTTTATATTCGTTCGGTATTGACCTGTCATTCCAGATATGGCGTTTGCGCGAAATGCTACGGCATGAATCTTGCCACCGGAGATCCGGTAAATATCGGAGAAGCTGTAGGAATTATCGCCG
>DPSW01000299.1 GCA_003527145.1 Clostridiaceae bacterium
GATGTAGATTACATAGTTAAAGTAGATGAAATAGGCGATCCAAAAGGCATTGTAAGTGGAGCAACCAGGTTTTCTACAAATCCTAGGGAATTAAGGATCGCGCAGATTGTGGCAGATGTTATGGAAAACTCCGGTTATTTTGAAGATGGTTTTTCCTTTCAAACAGGTACCGGAGGTGCATCATTAACAGTAACACGGTTTCTTCGGGATAAGATGATAAAAAAGAATATCAAAGCAGACTTCGCATTAGGAGGCATTACCGGAGCAATAGTAAAGCTTCATGAGGAAGGCCTTGTGAAAAAGCTGTTGGATGTTCAGGATTTTGACCTGGAAGCAGCAAGAAGCGTTAAAGAAAATCCTTTTCATTGTGTTGTCAGCGGCCATCACTATGCCGGTTCCGGCTCAGAGGGTTCTGCTGTTAATCACTTGGACATGGTAGTGTTGAGTGCGTTAGAAATAGACAAGAATTTTAATGTGAACGTTTTAACGGGTTCAGATGGTGTTATAAGAGGTGCCATTGGCGGCCATCCGGATACTGCCTCGGGAGCAAAGATGACTATTGTTACAGCTCCTCTTATGAGAGGAAGAATACCTACCATACTGGATAGAGTGAATACCATTGTAACTCCAGGCAGCACAGTTGATGTGCTTGTTACGGAATATGGCATAGCTGTTAATCCAATCCGTCAGGATTTAATAGAAAAACTTTTGGGAGCAGGCATAAAGCTCAATACCATTGAAGAACTGCAAAATATTGCAGAGAAGATAGTAGGAAAGCCAAAATCAATTAAATATGGTGATAAGATTGTAGGCCTTGTTTATTATCGCGACAGCACTGTTATAGACGTGATAAAGCAAATCTGAAAATGAAGTCTCGTTTAAAAGATGGTCTATTAAAAGGAGTGATGCCTATTGTCCGAAATCAGCGTTCCTTATGGAAGAACTACTCAAGATGCAGTCATCAATGAAAATGTAGAACTGGAAGTTATAGATGCAGATGTCCCAAAAGTGGAGACATCGGCGGAGCAATTGCTTAAAGAGGCAATGGATAATCCTATTGGAACCGACAGGGTAGAAAATTTGGTGGGGAAAGATGAGCATGTACTCATAATAGTAAACGATCATACAAGACCCGGTCCCAATCAAATTATTGTAAAGGAATTGATGGCAAGGCTTAAAAGCGCAGGAGTTTCTGATGATAACATCAAGTTTATTATCGCTTCCGGCAGCCATAGGGCAAGCACGGATCAAGAAGTTGCCAATATTATTGGCGATGAGTACAAAAAAAAGCATCAAGTTATTATACATGATTGCACAGACAAGAATAGCATTGTTTATTTAGGCGTAACCAAATCCGGCTTTCCTCTTTACGTAAATAAAGCTGTTGTAGAGAACACCTTTGTCATAACCACCGGATTGATAGCACCCCATCATGCTGCCGGATATAGTGGCGGCAGAAAGAGTATTATACCGGGAGTAGCAGGCCTTGAAACATTAAAAGCTCATCATTCATTGCNNCGGAAATCCTTTTCATGAGGCTGCATTAGAAGGTGCGAAAAAAGTCAATGTAAGATTTATGGTGAATGCGGTTCAAGATCCACATAAGCAAAATATTGCATTCGTTGCAGGTGAAATTGAGAAAGCTCATGCAAAGGGCGTAGAAATCTGCAAGAGTGTCAGCGAAGTTGAAATACATGGTTTGGCTGACATAGTAATCACAAGTCCTGGAGGATATCCAAGAGATTCAAATTTATATCAGGCTCAAAAAGCTCTTTCGGTTGCGGAACCCCTCGGGAAACCAGGTTGTACTTATATCTTAGTTGCAAATGCCGAGGATGGCATTGGAGAAGGTGTTTTTCGCCAATGGCTGGTTGAAGCAAAAACAGCGGAAGAAGTAGTGGAAAGGTTTAAAAGGGAAGGCTACAATGTGGGAAGCAACAAGGCATTTATGTATGCTAGGGCTATGACAAAAGGAAGGGTTATAATAGTTACCGAAAATGTAGAGGAAAGAGAATTAAATGAGATGATGCTGGAATGGGCACCTAATTTGCAAAGGGCATTAGAAAAAGCTTGCAGCGGCAAAAAAATGCAAAAAATTATTGTGTTGCCACGTGCGGTAAATATAATACCGCGTGTAGTATAAAAAATAAGGGGGATATGAATATGAAAAAGAAAATAATGGTGGCTTTATGTGTAATCTTATCATTAATAATGTTTGCTGGATGCTCTTCAAAACCGGCGCCGCAACCAACTGGAGCCGCTGAACCTGCTGCAGAAAAAGAGTGGAAGTTCGAAAGAAAGATAGAAATGGTTTGTCCTTTCGGACCGGGCAGTGGCACCGATACAACTTTAAGAGCTTTTCTTCCAATGATGGAAAAGGAGCTTGGTGTATCTATTGTTATTAACAACGTTGAAGGTGCGTCCGGAGTTAAAGGTGCTGAGTATTTGGCAAAGCAGCCGGCTGATGGCTATACCTTCGGTATGTTTACACCTTCCCATGTAATCTCTGCTGTTAATGGCACGAGCAACTTTGATATTTTGAATGATACAATACCTGTAGTCAGATTAGTGCAGGATGCTAATATTGTTCTGGCAGGTAAAAAAGTACCATACAATAATTTAAAAGAACTCGTAGAGTATGCAAAAGCAAATCCCGGTAAAGCTAAAATCGGTCTTATGTCAATAGCAGGTATTGATGCTGTCTCCGTAAAGCAACTGTTTGATGCCGCAGACATAGATGTTCCGCTAGTGCCATACTCAAGCGGTGCAGAAGTAAATGCAGCCGTAATCGGTGGACATTGCGACATGGTTCTGACCAGTCCCTTTGATGCTAATGCTTATCTGGAATCCGGAGATATGAAGGCTATAGTTATACTAAGTGAAAAGAGAGCTTCTACACTTCCTGACGTCGAGTGTACAGGTGAGCTTGGCTATAATGCATATATCGGACCATGGAGAGGCATAGTTGCTATGAAAGGTACACCTGAGGGTGCTATAAAGGCTTTTGAAGCAGCAGCAGTAAAGGTTTGCGCTTCTAAAGAATGGGATGATTGGAAGAACTCTGTATCTTTGAATGACCGTGAAGGTTTTGCAAATAGGGAACAATTTACAAAAATTTGGTTAGAGTATTATGAGACTATGAAAAAATTATTGAAATAGTATTGGTTTAGTTATTTATCAAAGACCACTGCCATTGCTCCGGAAGGGATATCTTCCATTCCGGAGCAATGGTAATCTAAAAGCGAGGAGGATTAATGTGGCTCTACAATTACTATTCAATGGCGCTTTGATGTTATTCTTTGTTTACTGCTATTTTTATGTCGGATCTATCGCTCCCGAACCTGAGCCAGGAACAATAGATGGTGCTCAGTGGCCGCAAATGCTTATTATTTTATTGGTATTTTTCCTAGCTGTTAATATGTATAAAATCTATAAAAAAACTCCCAAGGAAGAAAGAAATTTTAACCCTATATCGGGAGTCAATTTTGCAAATATATGCAAAAACAAGCTATTTANNGGCATTGTAATATTATTTATATATGCATTTGCACTAGAATATCTTGGCTTTATATTATCATCATTCTTGTTGTGCTTGACCTATTCAAGACTGCTTGGCGAAAAAAGGGTTTCACAGCTTTTCCTGTACTCTTTTTTAAGTGTAGCAATTTTATACTTCCTCTTCTCAAAAGGTCTGAATATTATGCTGCCCAGAGGCGTAGGTTTGCTTCGCGATTTTGCGCTGATGCTTGAATCAATTTAAGAGGGGGGGTAAAATAAAATGGAATTATTGATATCTGGTTTTCAATTAGTTTTGAATCCTGTTACTTTTTTATATATTGTGGGAGGAACAGTTCTAGGCGTAATTTTTGGAGCTATGCCGGGTGTTAGTGCTTCAATGGCTGTTGTTCTTGGAATGACCTTTACCTACACAATGTCTCCGCTGGTTTCTATAGCATTTTTGGTTGCTGTATATTGTGCTGCTATTACTGGTGGTGGTATTACAGCTATCCTATTTAAGATTCCCGGAACACCTTCCAGTGCACCTACAACCTTCGACGGTTATCCTATGGCTATGAGAGGCGAATCCGGCAAGGCCTTGGGTATTTCACTGGTGTCTTCAGCTATAGGTGGTATATTTGCTGCCCTGGCTATGTTTTTGCTGACTCCGCAGCTAGTTAAGGTTGCTTTGAAATTTGGACCCTCTGAACTGTTTGCAATTTCTTTTCTGGGTCTTTCTGTTTTAACCTGCCTTGATAGCGGCAACGTTATACAGACCATAATATCCGGTCTTATAGGTTTATGGCTTGCAACAATTGGAATGGATCCTATAATGGGATTTGCCAGGTTTACTTGGGGGAACTCCACACTTTTATCAGGCATTGAAATGATCCCTGTTATGATTGGTATGTTTGCTATAACAGAGGTACTGAGACAAACTGTCAAACGCACTAAGATGGAGAACCTTGACAAAACTACCGCTAAGGTTAAAACTAAGCTAACTTCTATAAAAGAACTTTGGGTAATGAAATGGACTATTTTCCGTTCTGCGGTTTTGGGAACAATTATTGGTATTCTCCCGGGAGCAGGCGCTACTATAGCATCATTTCTGGCCTATACAACAGAAGTTAAAATGTCCAAGAATCCTGAAAAGTATGGTAAAGGTGAACCGGCAGGTATAGCAGCTCCTGAAACAGCTAACAATGCAGCTACGGGGGGTTCTATGGTCCCTTTGCTTGCTCTTGGTATACCCGGAGGCAATGCAGCGGCTATTATGATGTCTGCATTGGTACTTAAGGGGGTGCAGATGGGTCCGATGCTCCTTAAGCGTCAGCCTGAATTTCTTTCCAGCGTATTTGCCTCAATGATAGTTACAAACATTATAATGGTAATTGTTGCAATGGGCATTGCAACAATCTTCAGTAAAATACTTGCCATACCTTACAGCGTACTTGGCACTGTCATCATTCTTCTTGCCGCAATAGGAAGCTTTGCCCTTTCAAATAGCACAGGTGATGTCATGTTAATGGTTATTGCCGGCGTATTAGGTTATATTTTTAATAAATTTGGCTTTAATGCCGCTGCTCTGATACTGGGACTTGTGCTTGGGGAGATGTGTGAAGCCAATTTGAGAAGAGCTGTTATGTTGGAAAACGGAAGTATAGTGGCTGTATTTACTAAACCAATAACTGCTATTCTTATAATTGCTTGTANNGTTAAGCCCTATATACAAAAAAAGAAAGAAAAAGTGGCAGCATAAGAATAATTTGATTTAAGTTAGTAAAGGCTTCACTTGTGACATAACTGGATAGGTGACAATGGAGTCTTTACTTAATTTGCTTTTCGAAAGGTGTTCAAATGCTTGCGTAGGACTAGTTTGATCATTCTAAGGAGGTGATTGCCATAGAATCAATACTTTTTGTCGCTGTATCCCAGACCATGGCAGACACTGCTGCAAAAGCCGCTGCACAAATGAAGGTTGAATTGCCGATAGTAGTGAGTAAAATGAGTGAGGCTCAAAATCTGGTTTCAAAATATTCCGATATCGATGTTTTTATTAGTCGCGGCGCTGCTGCGGAAGCTTTCAGCAAATTGTACGGGAAGACTGTGGTTGAAATTACTTCAACAATTAATGACTTTCTAGAGCCAATTGAGAGAATTTATAATAAAGGAATTAAAAAAATAGGTATAGTTGCCCATGAAGGTTTAATCAGTGAGGAACATTTTTGCTTTTCTGATTTTGAAGTTTTTATGTGTCCTTGGCGTGAAAAAGTCAAACCGGAACAAATAATTGACAAACTTATAAAATCGGGAATTAAAGGAATTGTGGGAAGCTTGAAGCCGAGTGAAATCGCTAGAAACCGAGGGTTATCTGCAGAACTTTTGGACTCGGGTGAAAATTCCATTAAGCGAGCTATCAATGAAGCTGTCAAAATTGCGCGAGCAAAGGAAAACGAGTGTTTGCGTGCTGCTGAGAATGCCGCTCAGACTCAGAAATATGCTGCAGATATTTATGCTGCAATAAAACAGGCTGTTACAGAAATAGAAGAATTGAGAGCTTCATCACAAGAGCTTGCGGCAATAAGCAAGGAGTCAGCTGATATTGCCAAGACCGCTTTTTTAGACGTCAGCAAGACAACACAAATATTAGAGCTAATCAATCATATCGCACAACAGACTAATCTATTGGGTTTAAATGCTGCTATTGAATCAGCTCGGGCTGGAGAACACGGCAGAGGATTTTCAGTGGTTGCCAGCGAGGTTCGTAAATTAGCTATAGAAAGTAAGAATTCAACAGAAAAAATAAAAGAATTTATTAATAAATTTCAAGTTTCAATAGAATCCGTAAGAAAGAATGTTGAACAAAGCGCCATAATTACTCAAGAACAGGCAAATGCTACTCAAGGCATAGCAGAAATGCTTGAAAATATTCAAATGATTGGTCAGAAGCTTTCAGAAGAAGGGAAAAAATCGATTCGTTAAAATAGATTTCCTATAGTTGCAAATAGTAAGGGGAGTAGCTATGAAGAACATAATGCTGGCAATTGAGCAAATAGGATACTGCTGTATATCTGCCCTCCTTTCAGAGATTCATACTACGCCAAAACCGGGATTAGTTGATTGTCTGAATAATGGTGCACANNCAAAGATATGGATATTTCTACTTTTAAAGATAGTATTAATGCAATTGCTCCTTATTTTTATCACTTTGCAGAAATAGGGAGAAATCTTGACTGCATTGATGCAGTTACTTTAGATAAAATACGCCCTCTGGGATTAGAATGTGAGAAAGCCATGTTCAATGCCACAAAAGGAGTCAATACCCATAAAGGTGCAATCTTCTCACTAGGTATAATCGCTGTTGCAGCGGGTTACTGCTGTAATGAGCTGCAGGATCTTTCTGCAGATACAGTTTGCCATGCAGTTAGTACAATTGCCAAGGCAGCAGAAAAGGATTTTTTGAGACCTTATGCTAGTCTTCCTATGACAAAAGGAAGGGAAATTTATACGGCTTACGGGATACGGGGGATTCGAGGGGAAGCAGCTTCAGGCTTTTATTCTGTGAGAAAATATGCGCTGCCAGTTATGAAAGAGTTATTTTTTCATGGCGAATATAGTGATAATGATATATATTTACAAGTCCTGCTGCATCTGATGACTCAAGTTGTGGATACTAATGTGATTGCCAGATGCGGCATTGATGCAATTGAATATGTAAAAAGCTCTGCAGATAATATTCTTGCTTTGGGAGGTGCCCTATCACCGGATGGTATTAGGGCACTATTTAAGCTTGATGAAGATTTTATTAAACGCAACATAAGCCCTGGTGGATGTGCAGACCTCCTCTCAGTAACAATTGCACTATATAGAATAGAGAATCTTCTATATCATCCTTATTCCCTTTAACAGCTTTCAACCATTTGGATTGGCTGCAGTAATATGGATGGCATCTTTCAAATTAATGATAACCAAGTGGTGGAAACCGCGCACCATTTTTTCATTACTATTTGTGCCGTCAGCGGCAGCGGCGGAATGGAGGTCTATATGGATAAAGAGTTGCTGAAAGTTCTTGCGGCTAGAGAGCAACGATGGGAAATGCGCAGAAGCATTGTTGAAAAACAGCAAAACTGCCTGATTACTATTACCTTGTGCGTACCGCTTCTTTATAGAACTGATGAAGAGTTTAGGATACTTTTTCTTAAGCTATGCAATAACTTTTATAAAACTTTAGTTTTCAAGGGTCATCAAGTTTGTTTTGAGAACTGCATACAAGGAGATGATGGCCCTGCTGTTTTTATATCTACTGAAACTGAAGCCAAAGAAATTAAAAAAATATGTGTAGAAGCTGAAGAATCTATTATCGGAGGACGCATATTGGACATTGATGTTATGGACAGAGACGGATCGCCTGTTGGGCGTGGTGATATTGGTCTGCCGCCGAGAAAATGCTTTATTTGCGAGAACCCTGCAGCTATTTGCGTATCAAGAAGACTTCATTCGGCAAATGAAATCTCCAAGTGTGTTATGCAATTAAAGAAGCTGATAGAAAGCAATAATGAACAGTTTAATAAGAGCCCACTTCCACTTATCAAGGATGTCTATGAAGAGAAAGATGGTATTTCAGATGACAATCAGGTTAAAATGTGAGCCCGATTTTCACGTAAACTATAAGAGAATACCATGCAAATGGATTCGATAAGAAGTGTCTGTCTGATGTGACAGAAATGAAATATGGAATTGATAGTAAGGCTTATCTTAGTGCAATCCTAGATCTTGGACATAAAAGTATCATATCTTTTGTATTTGAAAACTTAAACAATGATGAATTGGTATTTAAAAAGAAGTTGGACGATGCAGGCGTGACACAGAACATGTCAATATATCTCAGAAAGGTCTTTATTTTACAATATTTTTATATTATTAATAATTTAAAAGGCATAGTATTGTATTATTGACAATACTATGCACCATACAGTATAATTTAATCACAAGGAAGTGATTAAAAATGTCTGAAGTGGATGAAATTGTATCTAGTCTGGCTATGGAATTAAGAAGAGGTATTCTGGTTTTGAGTGTTTTGAGTCAGTTGGAAGAAGAGCAATACGGATATTCTTTGGTTCAGCGCTTGACGGAAAGAGGACTGGCGATTGATCAGAGCACATTATACCCGCTCCTGAGAAGACTGGAAAAACAGGAGCTGTTGGATAGCAGCTGGTCTTTAGATGAGGCAAGGCCACGAAGATACTATGTGTTGAATGCAAAAGGCAAAAGAGTATTGAATCGTCTTATGACAGAGTGGATTCACCTGAATGATATCATTACAAAGCTTCTCAAAACTAAGAATGGAGATGGGAATAATGAAAAATTGGATTGATCGTTACCTATATGCGGTGGGCCAAAAGCTGCCAAAAGCCCACAGAGAAGATATAACTAAAGAGCTGAGATCTCTGATATTGGATGCCCTGGATGAAAAGACCGCGAGTGACAGATTGGCTAAAGGAGAAGCTTATGAAGAAGAAGAAAAGGAAGAGGATGTACTGTCGATTTTAGAGTCATTCGGCCCTCCTGCAGAGGTTGCGGCAAAATATAAATCTAGCGGCAGGTACCTGATCGGCCCTGAATTATATGATCTATACCGTTTGCTTCTCACCATTGTACTGGGGGCCGTAGCTTTGGGAATCTGTATTGCAACTTTGGTCTCCATATTGAGCACACAGGGCCACTTTATAGAGTTGCTGTATAAGCTGCCGATGCAGATGATATCAGCCGCTATAAGTGCTGTAGGTTCTGTCACCATTGTGTTTGCCATTATACAGTATTTTGCGAAGGAAGAAGATATAAAGGATATGAATCCTAATAGCAAGTGGAGCCCTAAGGATCTGGAGCCTGTGCCTGTATCCTATGAGGTGATAAAAGCATCGGAAGTATACGCTGCTATATGCTTTACGATATTGGGCATAATCATCTTCAACAGATTTCCTCATATAATCGCCATATATTATAAAATAGGAGCAGAGAGTGTCTCTATCCCATTATTCTCCATTGATATCTTAAGGATCTATATGCCGTATTTGAATATATTCTGGATAGGAAATGTGCTGTTGAACGGTTATAAACTCAGGGCAGGGAAATGGACTAATGCTTTAAGATTTGTCCAGATAGGAGTTGACATAGGCTCTTTGGCTATATTTCTTGTGATGGCAGGCAATCCCGGAATATTGAATCCTGCCGTAAAAGAAAGCATCATGAATACGGNNAAAGGCTGGGGGATATAGGTACAGTAAGCTTTAAAATCTTCATAGCGATAATCGTCCTTACCACAGCTTTTGAAGTATGCAAGCACATATATTATTCTATAAAAAAATAGGAAGGGTTTTAGAACTCAGGATGCATGTATTCCTCTGAGGTATGAGGGAGAACGTGGAACACGGATTGGCACGGACTTTTACACGGATTAACACTGAGGGGGTTCGTAGGGATAGGGCTTGCCCTGTCCGAGTTATAGTAGGGAACGCATTGCATGTAAAGAGCAAGAAGCGCTGGAAAAGAAGAGCTATTATGACACGGCGGAGACAGCTCCAAAGATTTGGGCTCATCAGAATTCACTTTGCAAGGCGAATCCGGCAAATATCAAATATATATCAATGGAAATGTTCAGGATGATGAAGCTAAATCGGTAGAATACAACATTCAACTGGTATACACTAANNTCCTTAAATTATATATAACGTGAAAATCGTTTAATACAAAAAGGAAACTGGGAATCAAAAGGACGCAGCTTCCTTTTTTGTAATTCATCGCATAATTATAGATATTTATTTGATTTTTATGATAATATTATATGTATTAATCGGGATTTAGGGAGTGCTGATGATGGTTTATTTTAAGGATATTCAATTAGCGAGAGATAGAATAAAAAAATATATATATGAAACACCTNNATGTTTTTCTCAAGCTGGAATGTCAGCAAAGGCTGAAGGGCTTCAAGATAAGAGGCGCTTTGAGCAAGCTTGCCAGCCTGACGGATGATGAAAAGTCAAAAGGGGTAATGGCTGTATCTTCAGGCAATCACGGTGCCGGAGTAAGCTATCCTGCCAAGCTTTTAGGAGGTATAAAAGCTAAAATATTTGTCCCCGAAACTATACCCGGGTCAAAGCTGGAAAAGATAAAATATTATGGAGCTGAAGTTGTCACAGTGGGAAGAAATTACGATGAAGCCCATGCTGCAGCCCAGGAGGCGCTGGATAAGGAGAAGCGCATATTTATAGATCCCTGTTCCGACATAGAAGTGATAGCGGGTCAAGGAAGCATTGCTATGGAGATACTCGAGGCTAATCCGGATATTGATGCAATATTAGCTCCTATCGGCGGCGGAGGGCTTATAACCGGTGTATCTGTGGCAGCCAAGCATCTCAAGCCTTCAATAAAAATTATTGGCGTCCAGACTGAGGCCTGCCCTGCTATGGCCAAAGCTATGAAGGATAGAATATTCTATTCCGACTTTCCGTCGGAGCCTTCCATATGCGATGCTCTGATAGGGGGAGTAGGAGAAATACCATACAATATGTCAAGGCAATGCATTGACGATATAGTTCTGGTTGAGGAAGAAAGCATCAAAGAGGCTGTGCTTTTTCTTATGGATAAGGAAAAGGTGATCGCGGAGCCTGCAGGCGCAGTGGGGGTTGCCGCAGTCATGGCTGAACCGGAATTATTCAAGAATAAAAATATAGCGATAATCATAAGCGGCGGCAATTTGGACTTCTCATTGATAAAAGCTATACAAAGGTGAAGAACTATAAATTATATCGATTGGTAAAATCCTGGCAATCATAATAAAATCACTATGGATAGTTGTCATAATATATCAACGGGGAGGTATTTACAATGAAGAGATTCTGGAGTATTTTATTATGTATGCTGCTGGTTTTTACAATGGCTTTAACAGGTTGTACAAGCCAGGCGCCCGCAGCGCCTGCAGATAGCGATTCTGCTGCCGGAGATAAGCCGGATGAAATGAAAAATGAATTCAAAGCACAAATAACATTTAACGGCTCGTCCACGCTGGCACCGGTAATATCGGCTATTGCCACTGATTTTATCGAAGGATATGCTACCTGGAACAAGGTAGATCCAAGCTTTCCGGAACAAAATATAGCTATTTATGTTTCTGCCGGCGGTTCAGGAGCAGGAGTTAAAGCAGTGCTGGAAGACACCAGTGATTTTGGTATGCTGGCCAGGGAAATCAAGACCGAAGAGAAAGAGAAAATCGGAGATGCAAAAGATTTTACACTTGGAATAGATGCTCTTACCATATCCATAAACCCGGAGAATCCATTGGTAAAGCTGAGAGACAGCTTGACCACGGAAGAAGTGAAAAAGATCTTTGCCGGGGAGTNNATCTTCCAGAAGAGCGTGATGGGCGAAACTCAGATAAGGCCTGATGCCATTCAGTCTCCTTCTATGGGAGCGCTGGTGACCAAGGTAATTGAGAATAAGGATGCTATTGGTTATGCCTCCTTTGGCATGGTCAATCAAAATAAAGGCAAGCTGATACCCTTAAAAGTGGATGGAGTAGAGCCCACAGAGGAAAACATAGTAAATGGCTCCTACAAGATATCCAGGCCCCTTATAGTGGTAAAAAGAGGAGAATTGACCCCAGAGCAAAAGGCCTTCATGGATGTTGTGACATCGGAAAAGGGAGCGAAAATTATAGAACAGATGGGCTTTGTGCCTGTAAAATAGAGCTTGATCGTTGAGACTGTTGCAAAATGATAATTTAGTCATTCTGAGCACACAGAAGAATCTTTAAGACATTGCAATAAAAAAGATTCTTCGGTCGCTTTGCTCCTTCGGAATGACAGGTTGAATCCGTTATGCAACAGCCTCTTTTTTGAGGTGATAGAATGTGGGAGGTCCTTGACAGGGTATTTGAAAAAAGTATTAAACTGCTGGCTGTTCTTTCATTATTGCTTTTATCCTTTATAATACTTTTTATATTTAAAGAAAGCTTGATATTTTTCAGAGCGGTGCCTATATTGAAATTTATAACGAGGAACACATGGAATCCTCTGGCGGCTCCGGAAAATCTATCGATACTCAATATCATACTCGGTACTTTGTATGTATCCATAGTTGCCATAATCATTGCTTTGCCTATAGGGGTAGGAAGCTCACTTTTGCTGTCAGGCTATGTCAAGGAAAAGCCTAGGCTGATATTGAGGGGATTGATAGATGTGATGGCNNGATGGCGGGAGTGCCTTCGGTAATATATGGGTTTATCGGGTTGCTTGTATTGGTTAAATTTTTTGAGAGGGTATTTGACTTTTCCTCGGGTGAATCCGTCCTTGCAGGAGGGATATTGCTTTCGATCATGGTTTTGCCGTATATAATATCCACCTGTGATGAAACCATGGGAAAGATGTATGGGAAGTATTCGATGGTAGCCAAGGCATTAGGCATATCCAAGGGCTACATTATCAGGACCATAGTGCTGTCTCAGAGCATAAAGGGAATCNNCATGGGGGAAACCATGGCAGTGATGATGGTTATCGGAAATGCACCGATAATGCCTAAGCTTTTAGGAAAATGTCAGACCATACCCTCGCTCATCGCCCTTGAAATGGGCATGGCAGAGGTAGGCAGCCTGCATTATCACGCCCTCTTTGCGGCAGGCTTTGTACTGATGGCTATATTGCTCATAATAAATATAGCTCTATTTTATATTAAAAGGAGCATGAGTCAATTATGAAGAAGATAAGCTCAATATTTTTTAATGCATGGATATTGTTCAGCGGCCTTTTGGCTCTTTTGAGTGCATCCTTCATATTCATCTATATTTTAAAAAACGGGTTCAAGGCGATGACCTGGGAGTTTATTTTATCCAATCCGGCGGGCATACCCCTGGGATCTGAGGGCGGCATATTGCCTGCAATCATAGGAAGCCTGCTGCTCATGCTTATCTCATGCGTTTTTGCGTCTATACTGGCAATTTCAACTGCTGTATACATAGTGTTTTATTGCAAATCCAAAAGGATGGAGAGTCTTGCACATGTGGTGATACAATGCATGGCAGGAGTTCCGTCCATCATACTTGGCCTTTTTGGTTATACGTTTATGGTGGCTAATCTGAAGATGGGAAGAAGCCTTATATCTGCGGGCCTGACCTTGGGCATAATGATATTTCCTTTCATACAGGTCAGAGTTGAGAAGACTTTCAGAGAATTCAGCAGCTCGATGCTGCTTTCTTCATATGCTCTGGGGACAACTAAGCTTTATACATTATTAAGATTGGTACTGCCCCAAAGCATAAGGGATATAGTATCTGCAGTCACCCTGGCAGGAGGCTTTGCGATGGGTGCTGCCGCACCTATCATACTGACAGGCGCTGTAATATTTGCACCTATTCCCAAGTCCTTGTCTTCACCTGTTATGGCATTGCCCTTTCATCTGTATATTTTAACAGGGGAGGGCATATCCATAGAAAAATCCTATGGGACAGCATTGGTGCTCATATTACTGTTGTTCATCATAAACCTGGTTTCAATATCCTTAACCTTTTGGAGAAAGGAAGCGACGAAATGAATGTACTGCAGTTAAAATCCTTTTATGCCTATTACGGAGAGAAAAAGATAATAAATGATATGGATATGAAGATCGAAAAGAATAAAATAACTGCAATAATAGGCCCATCGGGATGCGGCAAATCCACATTTCTCTTATCATTGAACAGAATGCTGGAGGAAAGCGGAGGAAGAGCCGCAGGCAATATTTTATTTAATGGCAAGGATATTTATTCCATGCCCAAAGAAGAAATAAGAAAGAGGATAGGCATAGTTTTTCAAAAACCGGCGCCATTCCCCTTTTCTATATATAAAAATTTAACCTATGCTCCGGTTTACTATGGGATAAGGGACAAAAGCAGGTTGAGAGAAATAGCCATTGATAAGCTTAAAATATCGGGCCTTTATGACGAAGTAAAAGATGAGCTTGGCATGTCTGCATTGAAGCTCTCCGGAGGCCAGCAGCAGAGGCTTTGCATTGCAAGAGCGCTGACAGTAGAGCCGGAGGTATTGCTTCTGGACGAGCCTTGCTCCGCTCTGGATGTGAAAAACACTGCTAATATCGAAAAAATGTTGAGAAATTTAGCCGGAGATTATACTATAGTAATAGTCACCCATAACCTTTATCAGGCAAAGAGGATATCGGATTACACCGCATTCATGCTGGACGGAGAGCTGATAGAATATGATGAAACAGCCAGGATGTTTTCCTCACCTCAGAACAGAAGGACTAGGGAATATATTGAAGGCATATATGGGTAAAATTGGAGGGACTATTGAATGCTTATTTATGATATACCAGGTTTAGGAGTAATTGAGATAGAAAACATAGTGTTTGATTATAACGGCACGATAGCGACGGATGGAAAGCTTATAGACGGGGTGGGGGAGCTTCTGGCGGAGCTTAAATCCCATGCCGATATTTACATATTGACTGCCGATACCTATGGAACCGTTGAAGCCGAATGTGCCCAATCCGGCGTATCTGTCAGGACCTTTCCTAAAGGAAAGGCAGCCGATTTTAAAAAAGAAATAGTCGAAAGCATAGGAGCTGATAAGACGATCTGCATAGGCAACGGTTTTAATGATATAGAAATGTTTAAATCAGCCAGGTTGTCCATAGCTGTTGTTGAGGGCGAAGGCTGCAGCGGCAGGCTGCTGGCCCATGCGGACGTGGTGGTGCGATCGATCATGGATGCGATCAATATTTTGCTCAAAGACAGCAGGTTAAAGGCTACTCTCAGGGAGTAGCAGAACCTCGGACTATATTTGCATGACAGTTGGGAAAATTGAGAATATATACACTTCTATTTGACTTTCAAGTATGTTATTATTATTTCAACGCATAAAGACAATTCTTGCATTAAACTCTATAAATATGCATAGGTGAATTTGATGAATAAATTAAAGCACACATTACTTATAGCAGCTTGTGTGGCCTTAGCATCCCAATTTCATTTTAATTATTTTGTTCAAGGATTCATAATAACACTTTCAGTAATTTTGCTTCCGATATTTTTATATAACTATGCAGAGCTGAACCCGATAATAGTTGGCTTTGTCACCGGCATAGTATCCCCTCTTTTCAGAGGGATTATTGAATACACTGAGATCAGAGACCTGCCCATCACCTGGATAATGGTAGGTCCGGATGTGTTCTTCTATTTTGCTTATGGTGTAATATATTATTTTTTATATTTCAATGCGGCCGAGAAGAATATTACAA
>DPSW01000158.1 GCA_003527145.1 Clostridiaceae bacterium
AAGCATTGCACCGCCGGCAAAGCCTAAGCACAAAGATACAAATATCGGGGATATATCTCCCAGCAAGGCTCCGATCAACGCCCCTATGCCTGTGGGTATGCCTGCTACAATCGTATAGAACACTATTTTCAGCCTGTTATAGCCTCCGATCCTCAAGGGCACTGCCATAGCTATTCCCTCAGGCATATCATGCAAGCCCATAACTATGGCAATACTCAATCCCATTGAGTTTCCTGCAGCAAAGCCGGAGCCAATGGCAAGGCCTTCGGGAAAATTGTGCAGGGCTATGCCAATACCCAGCAATATGCCGCTCTTTATCAATGTACTGTCCAACCCGGCTGAAACACTCCTTATCTCAGGAACCTCCGGCATGATTATATCCGCCAGAAAAACCGCTGCTACACCAAATAGTATTCCTGCGAATCCTATGAGCATACCACCTATTTCAAAGGCGTGAGGCATTAAATCGAAGCATACTACAGCCAGCATTATTCCTCCTGTGAATCCCAGGAGGATTCCCATAAATTTCTTGCCCGGATTTTTCAAAAAAAATACTATGGCACCTCCGATTCCGGTGCCCACCATTCCGGATATAAATCCTATTATTGTAACGGCCAATATCCTGTTCATAAATTTACCTCCAGGTTTCCGCAAAATGTCACCTGTATATTGTATTCCTCCGGAGGTAAAAAAAGAACGCCATGTGATGCGCCAAACGATGAAAGGGGCCTCTGAAAAATCACTCGGCCCTGTAGGTCTTAGGCCCCTCNNTTGAAGCCGTGATCGGAACAGCAAACATGATGCCCGTGTCAGGCTTTGACATATCTCCCCCACAGATCTTTTCTATCTCATCCATAACTTTGTTCAATTTTTCTCTGCTTTCTACAACAGTAAAAAGTGTTTTATTGTTGGCTATATCTGTATCAAGGGATTTCATGAAACCTCCTATAAGAGGTATCTCCTTTCCTATGTTCCTTCGAAGCTTACCGGCCCCAACGCTATCAATTATAGTAGCCCCTGTNNTTTTTTTTAATATCTCATTCAAGCACTCGGCTTTATTGAAAACTGCGAATAATGCGTACATGCGAGCACCTCCGGTTTGATTATTATTATCTATCATAATTTTACTACCTTTCTTCACAAATATCAGTATTAATTTTCAAATCATGCTGCTTTTTCAAAGGATTTTTTCAAAAATGGCGGTGTCACAACTGTAGTAGCCAGTATCATAAAAATAATGGCGGCGAAAAGCCCTGTAGGCACAACTCCCAGCTTCAATCCGATATCCGTTACTATCAAAGCCACTTCTCCTCTGGGTATCATACCTATACCTATCTGCAGAGATTCTTTTTTATTGAATCCTAAAAACTTGGCAATTGCCCCGCAGCCTATGAGCTTGCCCAGCACTGCCGCAACCAAAAGTGCCATACCGAAGGGCAGATCATTGAGCATATGGCTTATATCAACCTTCATGCCTGTTACGACAAAGAATATTGGTGTCAGGAGAAGATAAGACAGTTCCTGTACACTATAGGACACCTTGTGTCTAAAAGGTGTTNNCTGCCAAATATGCTCCTGTAATTGCTGCCACTCCCATTTCTTCAGCTATAAAGCCAAAGACTAAACAGAAAATAAGGGCTATAACAGCTATACTTTGAGTAGTATTTTTCGTGGTAAAATATTTCTTTGTGGATCTTATTATAAATAAACCTATTACAAAGGCAAATATAAAAAACCCTACGAGCTTCGCCAGCACCAAAAAAAAGCTTTGACCGGCACCGGGCTTTACCAAGCCTGTAACTAGCGATAAGAGCACTATACCGATTACATCATCTATAACTGCTGCTCCCAGTATCGCAATACCCTGTTTTGTTTTCAACTTGTCGATTTCTCTTAGCGTTTCTACAGTTATACTTACCGAGGTTGCAGCTAAGATTACCCCGATAAAAAATCCTTCCTCTATAGGATTCCCAAATAAACTGCTGGCAGCTATTCCAAGCACTATAGGAACAATAACTCCCCCTATGGCAATTATCAGAGACGATTTACCGGATTTTATCATCTCGTCCAGGTCTGTTTCCAGCCCTGCTATAAACATCAGCAGTATTACACCTAAATCCGACATGTGGATAAAGGTTTCTGTCGGCGATACTATATTCAATAGGGAAGGCCCTATTATTATACCGAATATTAGCTGTCCTAAAACTGCAGGCTGATTTAATTTTCTGCATATATAACCTCCCAAAGCTGCAGCGGTCAGAACCACCGAAAGCTGCAATAAAAATATCATAGTCTCAACCCCTTATTTATGTTAATTTTTTAGCGTTATATCCCTATTATAGTTATTATTGAAATAATTACAAATGCCATTAGTTGAAGCCTTAAAATTCTTTAAGAAATAAACATGCAGGAAAAGTTGCAAAAAAATATATGCATGACTTCATTGCATATATACGTTGTGCTAACTGATAACATTGCAGAGCTCCGGTGAACTCTTTTATCAGTTAGGACAATAAGGTTACTGCAGTAAAATCATTGCATATATACTTTTCCAGCTTTTGCCTTAGCATCTGATGATCATTCTTCGTTTTTGAGCTTTTCAGCTTGATCTGTGGTTATAAGCGCATCGATCATCTCATCCAGATCCCCGTCAATGAAAGCATCAAGCTTATATAAAGTGAGTCCTATCCTATGGTCACTGACCCTGCCCTGAGGAAAGTTGTAGGTTCGTATCCTCTCGCTTCTGTCTCCAGTACCTACCTTGCTCTTTCTGTCGCTGGCCAGCTCTGCGTTTTGCCGCGCTATCTCCGCATCCAGGAGCCTGGATTTCAATATCTTTAATGCCTTCTCTTTATTTTTCAGCTGTGACTTCTCATCCTGACAGGACACTACCGTACCCGTGGGGATATGAGTAACCCTAACAGCCGAGTCTGTAGTGTTTACACTCTGTCCGCCATGACCGCTGGATCTGAAAACATCTATCCTGACATCATTCATATCCAGTTCAAAGTCCACATCATCAGCCTCCGGCATGACTAGCACCGTAGCAGTAGAGGTGTGTATCCTGCCCCCTGCTTCAGTAGTCGGGACTCTCTGGACCCTATGGGCTCCGCTTTCATATTTCAGCCTGCTGTAAGCGTCCTTGCCGTTTATCTCAAAAATTAATTCCTTGTAGCCGCCTATGTCCGTAGGATTTGAGCTCAGCATCTCAACCTTCCAGCCCTGCCTCTCTGCATATCTTGTATACATCCTGAACAAATCCCCGGCAAACAAGGCCGCTTCTTCTCCTCCTGCCGCACCTCTTACCTCAACAATAACGTTCTTGTCATCATTTGGGTCCTTGGGCAGCAGCATGATCTTCAATTCTTCCTCAAAAGCCGACTTTTTATCCTCAAGTTCGGAAATCTCAGTCTTGATCATTTCTATCAATTCTTTATCTTCCTCTTCGCTGAGCATTTCTTTTGAATCCTCAATACCCTTCAGCACAGACTTGTATTCTCTGAATTTCTGAACCAAGGGCTCCAGATCAGAATGCTCCTTCACCAGCTTTTTCCACAAGCTCTGCTCCCCTATGATCTCCGGGTCGCTTATCTTGTGGCTCAAATCCTCATATTTTTCTTCTATAAATTCAAGCTTATCATACATTTTTAATTACTCCTCCAAATAACAGTATACAATGCGATCCAATCCGGCAAGATCCTTTTCTATCCGGACATCCTTATATATTCCATGATCCTCGATAATCTTTTTTAAAGCACGGCCTTGATCATATCCTATTTCAAAAGCCAGTAAACCGCCTTTTTTCAACAGCTTAGCAGCATCCTTCACTATCCGGGCATAAAAATCCATGCCTTCCCTTCCTCCGTACAGCGCTAAGTGGGGTTCAAAGCATCTGACGCCGGTTGGGAGACTATCCATATCCTTTTTTGATATATATGGAGGATTTGAAACCAATGCATCCAACCTTCCCTCCA
>DPSW01000156.1 GCA_003527145.1 Clostridiaceae bacterium
TTCAGAATTGGATTAAGCTTAAAAGAAAAGATAATAGGCATAAAAGGATCGCCATAATATGCTACAACTATCCACCGGGAGAAGACAATATATTTGGCGGTGCATTTTTGGATACCTTTAAGTCCGTTGATAATATTTTGAGAAATTTGAAAGAGGAAGGCTACGATATAGGAAGCAATGAACCCGGAGAGCTTATGGAGCATTTTACAGCAGGAAGGATAGTAAATAGCGGTGCTTGGGCCAATGAGGAATCAGAAAAGCATATGATAATATATCCAAATGCAGCCTACGAAAAGGATTTTGGGAAAATGGGGGAAAGGAATGAAATGATAGAGCAGTGGGGGACAGCGCCGGGAGATNNGGCTTTATGATACCGGGCATTATAAAAGGCAATATTTTTATTGGATTGCAGCCCACCAGAGGCATACATGAAAATCCGGACAAGGCTTATCATGATAAAAAATTGCTTCCCCATCATCAATATTTAGCCTATTATAAATGGCTGCGGGAGGAATTCAAGGCTGATGCCATCATTCATGTGGGCACCCATGGCACGTTGGAATTTTTGAAGGGAAAAGAATGCGGAATGTCGGGAGAATGTTTTCCCGATAGATTGGTAGGGGATATGCCCCATATATATCTGTACTATTGCGGGAACCCTGCAGAAGCCATGATAGCCAAGCGAAGATCCCATGCCGTTTTGGTAGGATACCAACCTCCCGTATTTGTTGAAGGAGAATTATATGGGGAATTGGCAGAAATCCAGGCGCTTACGGATGAATACAGAGAAGCTCAAAGGGCCTCTCCTGCCCGGTGCGATGCTATTTTAGCAAATATAAAAGAAAAAGCAGAGAAGAACAATATGGACGGGGATCTCGATGTTTTGGAAAAGGAGCTTTACAGGATAGGACAATCCCTAATACCAAGAGGCCTACATATTTTCGGAGAAGCTTATGATGAAGAAGAGGCAAAAGACTATGCCATGGCAGTCGCCGGGTACGACAGGGGAGAATGCAAATCCTTGAGGCGTATAATGGCGGAAGAGGAAGGCATTGACTATGATGAAGCCTTAAAAAACAACGATGCATCGGCTCTAAAAACCTTTGATGTCAAGGCAAAGAAATCCGTTGAAGAGTATTTGAGCAAGGGCCTCGAGAAAGGAGCCCGTTTTGCAGGGGACTTTAAAAGCAGCATGGAATATATTTTGTCCATGATGGAAAAAGCAAGATCAAATAATGAAATGAAAGGGCTTCTTAAAGTCCTGGACGGAAGATATCTGCAAGCAAAGCTGGCAGGAGATACCATAAGGAACCCGGAGGGTTTGCCCTCAGGATATAATCTGTTTCAGTTTGACCCCAGATTTATTCCAACGATGACTGCCTGGGAAAGGGGATTTGAAATAGCTGAAAATACTCTGGCAAAATATAAAGAAGATCAGGGAGGGTATCCGCAAAGCACGGCAGTGATACTTTGGGGTCTTGAGACCTCAAGGACCCAGGGTGAAACTGTAGGACAGATTTTAGGATATCTGGGGGTCAGATTAAAGAAGATGAAAAACGCCTGGGAGCCTGCTTATGAGATAATTCCGCTGAAAGAATTGAATAGGCCCAGAATAGATGTGGTGATAAATATTTGCGGCTTCTTCAGGGACATGTTTCCCAATATTATTGAAGAATTGAATAAAATTTATAAAGAGATCAGCCTTCTCGATGAAGGGGAGGGGTCAAATTACTTTATTAAAAACAGCAATAGGATATATGAAGAGCTGCTGAAGAAAGGCTATGACAAGATTGAGGCCGAGGAATTGTCAAGAGCAAGGATATTCGGACCCGGCGAAGGAGAATACGGGACAGGCATAAGCAAGCTTATAGAGACTAAAAACTGGGAGAGAGAAGAACAAATAGGAGAAGCATATATTAAAAGCCTTAAGCATGTATATAGTGAAAATTTCAGGGGCAGGGAATCAGAAGAATTGTTCGGCATGAATCTTATGGCAGTGGATATAGTTTCTCAGATAAGGAGCAATCATGAGTACGAGGTTACAGATCTGGATCACTATTATGAATATTTTGGAGGGCTTTCCAAGTCTGTGGAGATGGTAAAGGGGAAAAAGGCCGCTATATATATAACCGATACCACAGGCCGGAGAATAGAGACGGATAGGGTGGAAAAGTCTGTAGAAATGGGCGTGAGGACCAGGCTATTAAATCCAAAATGGATTGACGGCATGCTGGAGCACAGGTATCACGGTGTCCAAAAAATAAGCGACAGATTTGAAAATATACTGGGCCTGGCTGCAACGACCAATAAGGTGGAAAATTGGGTGTTCAGCAAGATGCATTCCACCTATGTGTCCGATGAAGAATTACGCAATCGCATGATAGAAAATAATCCCTGGGCTTATCACAAGATATTGGAAAGCTTGATGGAATATAATCAAAGAGGCTATTGGAAGGCTACACAAGAGGAATTGTTGGAGCTAAGAGAAGAGTACCTCAAATTGGAGGGCAATATTGAAGAGAAATTATAGTTATATATAGTTTTACTGCAATCGTTATCAGTCAGCAAAACAGAGATCACAAACTTATGCAAATGAGCTGTTGCAGTGTAAATATATTTACATAAATGGAGGATGATAAAAATGAAACTGAGAAAAATTGGATTCCTGCTGTTCATACTTATACTGGCAGTGAGTATGGGAGCGTGCAGCATTGAAACAGGAGTTGAGACAGGTACAAAGGCTGCAGCAGGCGATGAAAACAAAAATTTGAGCATAGAAGCAATAGGAGAGGGTTATCCATTAACTATAAAGGATTTTGTCGGCTATGAAACAGTGCTGGATAAGAAGCCTGAGAGGACGGCAGTATTGTCAGGCACATCGCTTAATATATGGTATGATCTTGGCGGCAAATCTATATGCACCTCTAACATCTCAAAGAATATAAAGCTGTTAGCCGAGCACAAGGATGAAATAATCAACATTCCTTCCGTGGGAGCAACTTATTCCATAGATATGGAAAAGGTCATTGAGTATAAGCCTGATCTGGTAATTGCTCAAGAGGGCACTCAGGGAGAACAGGCAAAAAAGCTCAGAGATATGGGCTTTAAAGTGATCGTTTCCAGAATCAAGGGCTATGATGATGTGATGGCAGCCTATAGGGTCTTTGGGAAAATACTGAATTCAGAGGAAGCAGCAGAGAAACGAATAAGCGAAATCGAAAACAAGAGACAAGAGCTGGTTTCCAAGCTGCCGCAACAGAAAACTTCGGTAATAATACTCTATTTAACCTCGAAGTCATTGGCGGTAAAGCTTGACAACAGTATAGCCGGAGATGTATCAAATATTTTAGGCGNNTTAGGCCTCAAGAACATAGCTTCCGACTTGCCTCCGGATACCATAGGATCAGAGACGACTCCTCTTGATATAGAGTATATAGTTGAGAAGAATCCGGATTATATTTTGGTAACAAGCATGATATCCAGCAACGAGACTGCCAAAAAGACAATGGAGGAACAGTTTGCAGCCAGTCCTGCCTGGAAGGGAGTGAGGGCTGTATCTGAAGGGCGTGTGATTTACCTTCCCCAAGAGTACTTCTTGTTCAATTCAGGACCATACTACGGAGAAGCTATAGAATATGTGGCAAGGAGCATATATCCGGAGGTGTATGGAGAGGTCAAGGATTGGTATGAAAAATAAAGCTTCGATCAGAGAGAGTAAAAGCTTTAAGATGGCCTTTATAGCAGCACTGGCAATGCTGGCAATAATCTGTTTTGTTTCGGGAAATGCAAAGGGAACCGTTGAAGTTAGCGTGAGGCGTATATTTGAGGTCATCATGAGTGATGACGGCAGTACTGAAAGGATGGTTATCTGGAACATACGTCTGCCCAGAATGGTTTTGGCGGCTTTGGTAGGCATAAATCTGGCTTTGGCCGGAGCCATACTGCAGGGGGTTATGAGCAATCCATTGGCCGACCCAGGCATTATAGGGATCAGCAGCGGTGCCGGACTTTTCGGTATAGCTATATTGGTGATGTTTCCTCAGCATCAGCAGTTTGTCACTATAGGAGCTTTCTTCGGGGCAATGCTGGCAGCTCTTATAATATACATTCTTGCCTGGAAAGGCGGAATACAACCTATACGTATAATACTGGCAGGAGTTGCCGTATCGGCCTTGTTCGGAGCAGGGATTTCAGCCACATTGGTTTTTTACAGCGATCGGGTTCATGGAGCATTATCCTTTATGAATGGCAGCCTTTCTGCCAGAAGCTGGCCGGAGGTGCAGACTATATTGCCCTACACCATTGCAGGGCTCCTTCTTGTCATTATATTTGCCGAAAAGCTAAATATTTTGATATTGGGAGATGATGTAGCAAGAGGCCTGGGCCTGAATGTCGAGGCT
>DPSW01000369.1:0-1277 GCA_003527145.1 Clostridiaceae bacterium
GGCTATCTTTTTCCCGACACATATGAAGTATATAAAGGCTCCGATGAGAAAGAAATAATTAAAAAAATGCTGAGCCGCTTTGATGCGATATTTAATGATGAATATAAAAAAAGAGCCGAAGAGCTCAATATGTCCATTGATGAGGTCATAACCCTTTCTTCTATCATAGAAAGAGAAGCAAAATTAGAGAAGGACAGGAAAATAATATCCTCAGTGTTCCATAATCGATTGAAAAATAAAATGCTTCTGCAATCCTGTGCAACGATACAATATATTCTGAAAGAGAGAAAGGAAGTATTGCTATACAAGGATTTGGAAGTAAAATCACCTTACAATACCTATAAGAATCAAGGCTTGCCTCCAGGACCCATTGCATCGCCGGGTTTAAAATCTATAGAGGCAGCATTATATCCCGATGATACGGATTACTTGTACTTTTTTGCGCTGGATGATGGTTCTCATGTTTTCTCCAAAACTTTTAAAGAGCATATTCAAGCTCAGAATAAATATAAGTAAGGCTTTCATGGAATACTAATGATAGAAGGAATCGGATAAAAAAATAAGCTTGGTAGGCAATACATAGAGGTGCTGTGTATTGCCTATTAAAATGAGAGAAAGGCGATTCAATGAGCAATATAAACTACGATTACATTCAAAATTACATAAACGGTCTTCTGCCTAAAAACGAGGGGATACTTGAAAAATTGGAGAAATATGCAGAGGAAAACCATATTCCGATCATCACGGCCGATGTTGCTTCTCTTTTATCTATATTGATAAAATCTGCAAATGCAAAAAATATACTTGAGATAGGTACCGCAATAGGTTATTCTTCAATTCTGATGGGAAACGCTATGGGTCAAAACTTTAAAATTACTACACTTGAAAAAAGAGAAGATTTGGCGGAGCTGGCGAGGGAAAATATAAAGAAATCGGGCTATGAAAAAAATATTACTGTAATAGCAGGTGATGCGTCAGAAATACTGGAATCCTTGAATGGAATATATGATATTATATTTGTAGATGCGGCAAAAGGTCAATATATGGATTTTTTAAAGCTTTCTTTTGATAAACTGAAAGTGGGTGGACTATTTATTTGCGATAATGTACTTTTTAGAGGAATGGTAGCAGAAAGAAGCCTGCTGATAAGAAGAAAAATAACCATAGTTAAGAGACTGAAAAAATTTTTAAGCTTCATATCGGATCACGAAGCGCTTCAGACAGTAGTTATTCCTATAGGTGATGGAGTTTCAATCAGCATTAAGCAAAAGGAGGCA
>DPSW01000369.1:1293-7255 GCA_003527145.1 Clostridiaceae bacterium
TATTTATGGCGCCGACGCAGTATACTTAGGAGGAGAGAGGTTTGGCCTGAGAGCACAAGCGGGCAACTTTACCCTGGAGGATATCAAAGAAGGAATAAAAATTGCACACGAACTGGGGAAGAAAGTATATATAACAGTCAATATAATACCTCATAATGAAGATCTGGAAGGGCTGAGCGATTATATAAAAGAGCTGGAAAAGCTTAGCGTGGATGCTTTGATATTATCAGATCCCGGTGTATTTTTGACGATTAAGGAAGTTGCACCGGACATGGAAATACATTTAAGCACCCAGGCCAACAATACCAACTATAAAAGTGCGGAGTTCTGGTATAAGCAAGGTGTTAGAAGAGTAGTCCTTGCCAGGGAATTGAGCTTTAATGAAATAAAAGACATTGTGGAGAAGGCTCCCAAAGGCCTGGAATTTGAGTCTTTTGTTCATGGCGCCATGTGCATATCCTACTCTGGCAGATGTCTTCTTAGCAATTACATGGTGGGCAGAGATGCAAACAGAGGGGAATGTGCCCATCCTTGCCGTTATAAATACTACTTGATGGAAGAAAAAAGGCCTGGACAATATATGCCAATAGAAGAAGATGAAAGAGGCACTTATATATTCAACTCCAGAGACTTATGCATGATAGATCATATACCTGAGCTGGTGAACTCAGGTATAAAAAGTTTTAAGATTGAAGGCAGGATGAAGAGCTCCTACTATGTTGCCACAGTGATAAGGGCTTATAGAAAAGCTATAGATGAATATTTTGAAAGCCCGGANNTAGTGGATAAAGAATGGCTGGATGAGGTTCATAAAGCAAGTCATAGAGAATTCTCAACAGGCTTTTATTTTGGAAAGCCCGACAGCAAAGGCCAAATATATGAAACGAGCTCATACGTCAGAGACTATGCCTTTGTCGGGATAGTTCAGGATTATGATGCTGCTGCCGGTATTGCTGCCATAGAACAAAGAAATAAGATGTCATTAGGTGAAGAAATTGAAATTATCGGACCGCATAAAAAGATGTTCACTCAAAAAATTGAAGCCATGTGGGATGCGGATGGACAAGAGATTTCATCGGCTCCTCACCCCCAACAGATATTTAAAATGAGAATGAAAAAAGCAGTGGAAAAGTATGATATTATCAGAAGGGAGAGAGGAGCAGATGAGTAAACCCTTATTAATCGGCATCACAGGGGGCACCGGTTCAGGAAAAAGCACGGTTGCCAGAGCTATATATGAAAGCCTCCCGAAGAGCAACATTTCTATCATTGAGCAGGACAGCTATTATAAGGATCAAAGCCACTTATCAAGTGAAGAAAGAATAAAGACCAACTACGATCATCCGTTTGCTTTTGATACGGATCTGCTGGTTTCTCATTTAAAGGATCTTCTTAATAATAAGCCTGTCGAAAAGCCTTTATATGATTTTACTGTTCACAACAGGAAAAAAGAGACCGTAAGGATAGAAGCCAAGGAGATAATAATTCTTGAAGGCATATTGATACTGGATTCACCTGAGATACGCGAATTACTGGATATAAAAATATTTGTAGATACTGATGCAGATGTGAGAATCATAAGAAGAATATTGAGAGACATGAAGGAAAGGGGAAGATCCCTGGATTCGGTAATAAAACAATACATGGAAGTTGTAAAGCCTATGCATTATGAGTTTATAGAGCCTACTAAACGGTATGCAGATATAATAATTCCAGAGGGAGGCTACAATAGAGTAGCCATAGACATAATCGTAGCCAAAGTCAACAGCATTCTAAATACAAACGGGGATTTTATCCGGTAATTGACCGCAGCTTATGCCTCCTGATAACATCTTCTGAAATCTATATGAAATTATAATAATTTATACAATAGTAAATGCCATCAAGCATAATGGTATAATTTGCAAAATAACCTGCCATAATAGTAAAAGCGGAGTTTTCCAATTCACTAGTCTGGAGGTTATATTTGTGCCGGATCATGAAGTATCGCTTGCGAGCAAAAAAAGAATTCTGCTTATAGGGATATTATTTATTATTCTATGTATGGCGCTGCTTGCAAGACTGTTTTTCATTCAAATAATTAAAAATAAAGAATATAGTAAGAAGGCTGTACAGCAAAGACTGATGAGTATATCCTTAGGTGCGGACAGAGGAAATATTTATGACAGAAATTTTATTCCTTTTACAGGCCGGGAAATACATAAGTACATAATAGTGTATCCTGCTTATATTCAAGATAGGAATACGACCATATCAATAATTTCTAAATTGAGCGGTCTATCCCGCGATGCCGCTGCAAAAAAAATAAATTCAAATGCCGATGCTTTGGAGTTTTTATATGAAAACAGGGATGATGAATTGCTCAGCTTTATTGAATCAGGCAAGCTTAAAGGCGTGATTGCCATAGAAAAAAGTCAAAGATACTCTGCAGGATCCATCGGCAGGCATGTGATAGGCTATATAAGCAAATCGGATAGAAAGGGCGAAATGGGAATAGAGAAAAGTATGAATAACTATTTGTCTGCGGTGACGGGCAAAAGTATTATAGCCGTGGTGGACAGCAGTAAAAATATAATACCGGGATTGGGCTTTAGAAAGGTTGAAGCTAGCAGCCAAGGCATAAACTACGGGATAAAGCTTACTATGGACTATCATATTCAAAATATTGTGGAAGAGATTATGGATAAAAACGATGTCAATGGAGCTATTGTTGTAATGGACATTAAAACAGGCGATATATTGGCTATGGCAAGCCACCCCGATTATGAGCAGGATAATATACAAAAATATATAAACAGTAATGGAGAAGAGCTTATAAATAAAGCAATATGGCCATACGATCTCGGATCTGTATTTAAGATAGTCGTTGCAGCGGCAGCTATCGAAAGCGGGAAAATAGATCTTGATCAAAAATATATTTGTGAAGGAAGCATAACAGTAGGAAACAGTGTAATAAACTGTTCTACTCATAAAAGCCATGAAAATAGAGAAATTACAATTGATGAAGCCTTCGCTTTGTCCTGCAATACTACCTTTGTGAAAATAGGGTTGGAGCTGGGAGCAGATCCTATATTAAATATGGCAAAAAAGCTTGGTCTTGGAGAGAAACAATGCTATGAAATCCTTGAAGAAAAGGCAGGATATATTCCGAATTCTCAGGAGGAGGGAATAGGCAACATATCCATTGGTCAGGGAAAGATACAGGTAACCCCTCTTCAAGTCACTGCTATGATGGCTTCTATAGCCAATAACGGGATAAGATATGACGCAAGATTGATAGATGAGCTTATAAACGAAGATGGAGGAACAGTAAAAAAAATAGATAAAGGCAATCCTAGAATAGTTCTCTCCCCCACAACGGCATATAGGCTAAAAAGGATGCTGAGAGGTGTAACAGTCTTTGGAACAGGAAAGCAAGCAAANNTGAAGGCCTCGGCGGAAGCAGCGGCAAGACCGGTACAGCAGAAACAGGAATGGAAAATGGAAAAATTATCCATGGATGGTTTACCGGTTTTATACCATCGAATGAACCTCGATATGCAATAACGGTATTTATAAACAATGGTCGTTCAGGCGGGAGTTCGGCAGCACCTATTTTTAAGCAGGTAGGAGAAAATATTCTCACAAATATTAAAAGATAGGACAGTCACAATAGTATTCTCAAAATCATATAATTAAAAGTGACACTAAAATAGGAGGTTTTAATAATGCTGCTATTGATATGCTCCTTGATTGCAGAGACTTTTAAGGATGTTATCTTGCTTTTTGGCTATGTTCAAAGCGCTAACTCCTTTCCACAGCCTTTAACTCCGGAAGAAGAGCAGTACTATCTTGATCTATATCAAAAAGGTGATGAAGACGCAAAAAATATATTGATTGAAAGGAATCTTAGACTGGTTGCCCATATAGTAAAAAAATTTGGAAGCGGCAAGGAAAGCGACGATCTCATATCCATCGGAACAATAGGCCTTATAAAAGCAATTGTTACTTTCAAAGGCGAAAAGGGCACCAGGCTTGCTACTTATGCTGCCAGGTGCATTGAAAATGCAATATTAACATAAGATCTACATAATCTCCTTCATCTCACATATATATTAAATATGAGGAAGAGGGGGTTTTTTTATGTCAAGAAAAGCAAAAATGTATGAAATAAATATTTGCTTTCCTGAAACCGAAGAAGAAAAACAAAACTTAAGAAAAAGAATCGAAGAGACCTATAATAACTTATCCAGGAAAAGCCTTGATTTCTTATCGAAGCATGAAGAGGGGAGAAAAAAATCCAGTGCCAAGCTGAACACCGCTGCGCATAAGGAGAAGGATATACTATGAGGGCTGCAATTTACTCCAGGAAGAGCAAGTTCACGGGAAAGGGAGAAAGCGTTGAAAATCAAATACAGCTTCGCAAGGAATACGGTATAAAGAACCTTGATATAAATGCAAGGGACTTTGTTATATATGAGGATGAAGGCTTTTCCGGCAGCAATACCAACAGGCCTCAATTCCAGAAGATGCTAAGGGATGTAAAGAAAAAAAATATAGATATAATAATATGCTATAGGCTCGATAGAATAAGCCGAAATGTATTGGATTTCTTAAATCTCATAGAGGTGCTAAATAAAGATAATATAGGCTTTGTTTCAATAAGAGAACAATTTGATACAACAACTCCTATAGGAAGGGCTATGATGTATATCGCTTCTGTATTTTCACAACTTGAGAGAGAGACTATAGCAGAAAGAATAAAGGATAATATGATGCAGCTTGCGAAATCGGGCCGATGGCTTGGCGGTAATACGCCTACCGGTTTCAGATCAGAAGCAGTGATCAATAAGGGCTCAGACGGGAAGGAAAAGAAGGAGTACAAACTGGCGCCAATAGATAACGAAATTGCATTAGTAAAAAAAATTTACGATAAATTTCTTGAGAACAAATCATTGACGGGAGTAGAACAGTTTCTGATGCAAAACCATATTAAAACAAAAAATGGGCTTCAATTTAACCGTCACTCTATTAAGATGATTTTGAAAAACCCTGTATATGCAAGGAGTGATAAGGAACTATTTGAGTACTTTCAAAGTGAAGGATACTGTCTATGCTCAGAGCTTCATGAATTTAACGGTATCAATGGCATAATAGGATATAATAAAACGCGGCAAAAAGGAGAAGGTGCAAACCCAAAATATCGAGAGGTCAGCAAATGGATAATTGCCATAGGCAAACATGATGGAGTTATATCGGGGAAGGATTGGATAAAGGCTCAAAGATTATTGGAGCAGAATAAATCTAAAGCTTACAGAAGAGTAAAAAGCTCTCAATCACTTCTTTCCGGCGTTCTGAAGTGTAAAAACTGTGGGAGCTTCATGCGTCCCAAAACCATGAAGCGGTGGAATTCGAATGCTGAGCAGATCTTTTATTATATTTGCGAAAAGAAAGAAAAGAGCAAAAAAGCTCAATGCCAAAGCTATAATATAAATGGCAACAGGGCTGATATACAAGTTCTTGATGCCTTAAAAAAGCTTATGGATAAATTGAATATTAATTTTATGAGAGGCGATCAATGGAATCATATGGGGGCAGCTGATAAGAGAAGCTTCATCAAGGCAATCATAGATAAAATATTGTGGGATGGTGAAAAACTTGATATAATCCTATTTAGCATTCATATGTTTCCATAGTGTCAGGGTAGCAAATGAAATATTGATGACAATACGTGCATCTAAGAAGATAAAGTCCGAGGTATCAATAAATGAACCTATAGGCATAGACAAAGAAGGCAATGAAATTTCTCTCATAGACATATTGGGCAGTGATTCTGATTTAATACTGGATGAAGTGGAACTAAAGATTCAAATAAAAAAGCTTTATCAGAAAATGGAATCTATACTGAAGCAAAGAGAAAAGCAAATATTAGAACTTCGCTATGGGCTGGTAAACGGCGTGTGCAAGACTCAGAGGGAAATCG
>DPSW01000391.1 GCA_003527145.1 Clostridiaceae bacterium
CTTGGATTTATGTATTGTTGCTAATGATGACAGTGCAAGCAAAGCGGCATCATGCTTTATATTGGAGGATGTGGGTTTCGATATATATTGTACTCCTTGGAGAAGACTTGAAAAAATTGCAGGGTACAATGATCCGTTCATTACAAAATTACTTGAGTTAGATATTGTTTATAGCAGCGATGACAAGCACCACTAAGAAGAAGAGCTTTGTAAGCTCGATTCAGGGATGTTGCAGACAAGAAACGTTAATTAAAATCCTTATATAAGTTGAGAAAAAATATAATAGATAAAATTTATAGAACATTCATCATAAGTGAATGCTCTATAGGTTAATCAAAGATATTTTAAAAATTCTTCTAAAGAAATATCTGCTTGTTCTAAAATGCTTTTTAAAGTACCCTTTGCTATTTCATAATGCATAGGGATTATAACCACTTTAACTGGATTGCCTGCTTTTGTATATTTTACGTGACTTCCCTTTTGAGAAGTTTTTTCGAACCCAAATTTACATAAAGTTCTAATTATTTTTTGATGAGGGAGAATGGGATATTTGGAGCCCATTAGATTGCTACCTCCATAGTGGTAATAAATGTTTGAACATTCATTGTTTCAGGTTTTCCATTTTCATAATATAATTCTAATGCTTCTTTTAAATTGCTGAGAGATTCTTCAATAGTTTTTCCTTGTGAAGCGACATTATTATCAATACATTTAGATACATACCAGTTGTCTTCCTTTTGAACTAGTACGGTTACTTTTATACTCATAAAAACACCTCAATAGTAAATATTGTATTCTATAATTTTATTATATCATTATTGTATAAGAAGTATCCAGTGTAACCAAAAATGAAAAGGTATAAGGGTGTCGTGCGTGCAGGGCCATTGCATAACAAACCGAATAATTGACGCATCGTCCTGCCGCAATTTGTGAAAGTTAATAGATAGGAGCANNAAGATTTTATTAGGAATATATGACTTGTTTTTATCACTAGGTGCTATCTATACGGGAATAATGATGATTTCAGGCAATGGGATATTTGCTGAATATCCTAATGAGTGGGCGTCTATAGTTCCTTTTGAAAATTGGGTTATTCCTGGCATAATTATAATCGCAGTATTTGGCATAGGGAATATTATATCAGCAATAGTTAGCCTTAGAGGAAGAAGTAATAAATCATGGCATATTTCNNGGGTTACTCCTGGCTTAATTGCAATCGTAGTATTTGGCTTAGGAAATATTATAGCAGCAATATTTAGTCTTGGTGGAAAAAGCAATAAATCATGGCATATGTCTGCTATAATGGGCGGTATATTTTTTGTAAGCTTGATTGTTCAAATATTAGTATTGGGAGAAGTTTATTTGGCAACTGTTGAATTTTTTGTTTTAAGTATAATTCAGTTATGTCTTTGTGGATATGTATTTTCGAGTTATAGAAAAAATCCAATCAGTGGCAGAGTGTAACAAGCACGAACCTTACTTTGTTTCCTTATATTATGTCGGAATAGGTTTATTCTACGAATTAGAGTATGGAATATTATGGTAGGCCAATTTGAGGAGAGTTTTATGAGTAGAGATGTAAGATGCCAAGCAGTAATATTAAAGGGTAGGCAAATTCTTGTTATCAGACATTATAATAGCAAAAGGAATGAAGAATATTGGCTTCTTCAGGGAGGCGTGCTAGAAGATGGAGAGTCGGAAGAAGAATGCATCATTCGGGAAATCAAAGAGGAAACGAACCTAGATGTTGAGATAAAGGGAATACTTTTTGATGAACTCGGAATGGGACGGGACGTTTACAGGAGATATATAACTTTTTTATGTGAACCATTAAGATATAATGAGAATCCTGGGCTTAGATCAGTTGATTACAGGAAGGTCGTGGAACTTGTATGGTGCCCCATTATATAGAGAGATTATATTAGTATTGGAGGCATAAGGTATGAGAAAAGAGAAGAATAAGAAAATACTCATCAATGGGTTGTTATGCTTCACAATTATTATTTATATATGCGTCTTACTGAATGTTATTATATTTAAATCCTTAGCTTCACCAATGGATTTATTTACAGGCAATCATCCTATTATGAGGTCTATTAATGTTTTTGTCTTCAAAGGAATATGGGATATTAAAGCATATGCGGGGACAAATAGAACAAATATTCTAGGAAACATTATTTTGTTTGTTCCATTAGGTATTTTCTTGGGGATATTTTTGAACCATAAGAGAAAGTCAGGAATTTTATTGCCATAGCCGGTACAATTGTGGGAGTTATGATGATAATAATGATTGTTCTCCTAACTATTGCAAATAGATAACGGATTTGGTCATACAAGCATACTATGGCTAATTAAAGATTATTTTTTTCGCGGGAGGTATATGTGAGTAATATGAATATTGAGAAATGCCCCTATTGCCAAAGCACAAATATTGGTATCGGATATCAATTGGGAGGCGGACAAGTATTTGCTGATATATTTGCGTATCATTCATCTGCAGATTGCGCCAATGTAGAGCATATACTTTGCAAAGACTGCGGAAGCATCATTCATTCACGAGTAGTTAAAACGGATATGTTTCATCAATACAGCACTGCCCGCCAAGAAGAATTACGCGAGTATATTGAAAGAAACGGTATTATTCTATGCAATGAAAACAATGAGCTGCCATCTCTGGTTAAGCTAGGATACAATATGGAGAATATAATTTCTTTGATAGAGCAGAAACAAGTCTTCTACTGCAAAGCGTACAAAAAACGCTCTACATATCTGTCTGTAAAGGCATATCAATTGCTAAGCCGTTGCAAACCTCAAAAACCGCTCATAGAGCAAGCAAAATTGATCTATAAAGCGATGAGTAAGACAGACGTAGCAGATAAAGATGAATTAAGAGTTTCGATGGGTATGGATAAAAAAGAATTTGATAAAGCTTTTGATTTTTTGCTTGAGAATTTATATATTACTGCTATTGCAGGAAGACGCTTAAATCCTAATTGGTATTCTTATCTTTATTGTACTGCCGAAAGATGGAAACAAGGTGTTGAAGGCCTGCACTTCCAAGGCGATAGCAAAGCTGCTCTTTGGAAGGTTGTCAAAAATAACATGTCAGAAGATAAATTTATCAAATTCATAAAATGATAAAATTGGGTAATATGGAACTTTAATTAACATAAATATTCCTGCAAGGGTGCGAAGAGCAGGAGCAATAAATACGACCGGTATTTTAAATATATTTTAAAGGGGGATGATAGCATGATTTCCATAAAAAGACTGCCTTATCTGCAAATGCCGCAAAAAGACGGAATCACTGTCATGTGGGAAACCGATATATCGAGCGGATCCGAAGTAGAAGTTTATATATCTAAGAGACTTCATACAGACTGTGTTCGCGATAAAATGATTGGCTGTTTTTTAGGAGATAAAGGCATTATTCATAAGGTGAGGATTACAGGACTTGCAGCATCCACAAACTATTATTATAGAGTTATTTCAAGAATTGGCGATCAAGCGGTTGAAAGTGATTACTATCAATTTAAAACTAGCTGCAATAATGATGTGCCATTTTCATTTTGTGTCACAAGTGAAACCGGCGGTTATGGGGGATTTAACGAANNTGATCAAATCAGGATGCTGAGACCTGATTTTCTATTTTTTGTTGGAGACATGGCTTCGGATGGGTTAGATAAAAGCAGTTGGGATACATATTTATTTGATCCGGGATCAAAGCTGATGACCAATACACCATTTTATATGTGTCAAGGGAATCACGAGGAGAACACGCCTCTGATAGCGGAGCTTTTCGACTTTCCCCCGCCTCATAATTACTTTGCTTTTGATTATGGTGATGCTGTTTTTATAGTATT
>DPSW01000200.1:0-7390 GCA_003527145.1 Clostridiaceae bacterium
AAAAGAACAAATATAAATGCATTCGTCATAGATGTGAAGGATGATAAGGGATATATGCTCTTCCCTACAAAGGCAGCGGAAAAGTTCAGTCCCAAGGCTAATGAAAAGGCAACGGTAAAGGATATACAAGCCTTGATGAAAAAGCTGAAGGACAACAATATATATGCCATTGCCAGAATAGTATCCTTCAAGGACCCTACCTATACGACCCAAAACCCCGACAAAGCAATAATATATAAGGATACCGGAAAGCCTTTTATGAATAAGGACGGGCTTATATGGGCTTCTCCTCATGACAGGATTCTTTGGGAATATAACCTGGAAGTATCGAAGGAGGCTGCCGATGCAGGCTTCAACGAGATTCAATTTGACTATGTGAGGTTTCCGGCTTCTGACGGAGGAAAGCTGGACAAGCATCTTGATTACAGAAACGAAAGCGGAGAATCAAAGCCGGGCACAATACAGAATTACTTAAAATATGCCAGGGAGCAGTTGTCGCCCAAGAAAGTATATATATCTGCAGATGTCTATGGGCTTGTAGGCTCTGTAGAAGATGATATGTCTTTAGGACAATATTGGGAAGCGGTGAGCAATATTGTGGACTATATATGCCCGATGATGTATCCCAGCCATTATGCAAATAATACCTACGGCGTACCCGTACCGGATGCTGATCCATACAAAACAGTATATAATTCTGCTAAAGATTCTGCTATAAGGAATAAAAACATGACGACTCCTGCCATAATAAGACCATGGATACAAGACTTTACAGCTCCATGGGTAAAGGGTTATATTAAATATGGCGACAAGCAGGTCATAGAGCAGATTAAAGCTTTGGAGGAGAACGGAATAGATGAGTTTCTGCTGTGGAATGCAGGTAATAAGTACTCAGAAGGAGCAGTCGCTAAGTAGGGAACGGTCTTGACCGTTCCGTATACCTTATTATAGGAGGTGCTAAGATGAGCTTTTATGCGCGGGTTTTTTCAATGGCGGAGGATTATCCGTCGAGATTTGCCATATGTGATGAGCTTTTGGAAGCAGAATACGAATTTTCTACTTTTCCCGGGAAATTTGATGAGGATTTTGACGAAAAAGATTGGAAATACTTGATGCTGGAGTATGATCCCAACCATGAACCCATAAGATTGGAAAGAAACATAAAAGGGGTAGACCCGATATTTGAAGAGGAACGGCAGGAATTTCTCGATGTGCTTCAGGAGCTTCCTTACAGCAAGGAGCAGAAAAAAGCAGTTGATATCGTCAAGAATATGGTGCAAATATATGCTCTGGACGTAGATGAAGATATAACGGAAGAAGGCTGGGAATTCCTTGAAGTGCTTTTGGATTTTCTGGCTGATGCCACCGACGGCTATGTGCAGATAGATGAAGAAGGCATATATGGCAAAGAAGGCGAACTGTTGGTAGAAATGGAATAATGGGATGAAAAATCTCTCCCCTAAAAGGGGGAGAGATTTTTCATCTTTAGAATTTGCTGAATTGGTTGAATGCACGAAGAACAAGCATTATAGCCATTTCTCTGGTTGTATTGCCCTGTGGCAGGAAGTATGCTGAACCGTCTGACGTTGTACTACCCTTTATTATATCGTTTGCGTTCATAAACTTAACTGCTGATAATGCCCAAGGTGCTATCCTATTGGCATCCAGGAAATTTGCTTTGAATTCGCCGGTGGGCTGCAGGTTAGGCATTGCGGCTTGAAGCGTCCTGAGCAGCATAGCAGATATTTGCTCTCTTGTTATTTCTAAGTTTGGTGAGAATAAGGTCTTCTCCGGATTTGTTCCATTAACTATGCCAAGCTTGAATGCTTTTAGTACTTCAGGATTATCAGTGTCTGTAAAGTTGTCTGCTCCTGGTTCTGCTTTAAGTCCTGTCAATTTTTCATATAATAGAACAGCTAATTCACAGAACTCCTCACGAGTTATATTCTTAGGAAATTGAGAGAGAACCTTATCTGTAACCAGCTTTTCATCTACTGCCTGATTTACCTCTCCGGCAGCCCAAGTAGACAGGCCTTCTGTTCCTGCAGTTATTTCATCAACAGGCGCTCCGCTTACTGTAAATGGAACTGTGCCGAATAAAGCATAAGAATATAGCTCTTTATCTAAAGTTCCTGAGCAAATGACTCTTACCTCATAATTGCCGGGATTAGAGGGTGCTTTGAACTCATATACATTGCCTATTTTGAAATCATTAATATATGCAGATACATCTGTATTTTCAATCTTCTCATTTGCCAGTGTAATGCCGAAGAATGCATCTTGCTCAATTTCACCGGGGGTAAGTCCGTTAACCGTAATGCTCATCTTTTCTTCAGGCTGAACATTGGTCTTGGATAATACTATATCCCCGGGTTTTGCCTTGCTGGATACAACATCGAAAGATACTGTGCCAAACAATACCGATTCTTTATTATCCGTAACACCATCAGAGAATACTCTGATTTCATATTTGCCGAACTTGTAGGGAGCCTTAAACTGATATGTGTTGTCAGCAGGCAGATTCGATATATAGACTGCGAGATCAGTATTTTGAATTTTTTCGCTTGCCCCTACAATTCCTATCCATGCATCGTTTTCCAGCATTTCATCAGTAAGGCCGTTAATAGTAACCGACATAGGTTCGTTGAGCTTTACTTCAGTTTTAGGCAGCTTTATATCTCCAGCCTTAGCCTTAGGGGCGCCTACAGTGAACTCTACCTTTGCTATTAGATTCTCATCGCCGCCAATCAATGCTATTTCATAAGTGCCCAGAGAAGTAGGTGCATTGAATTCCCAGACATTGGATTCAGGAAGATTGCTCACATATTCTTCTAAATTAAAATTATCTAGTTTTTCACCTTTTTTACCAAGCCAAATGGCTGCGTCATACTCAATTTGTTCATCAGTCAATCCGGATACAGTGGCTTTACCTTTTTCGCCAGCTGTGAATTGGGTTTTGTCCAGCGTTATATTGCCGGCTGCAAAAACAGGTACACTCCAAAGCATTGTTATGAGTAAGCATAAAGACATAAACAGACAAAGAGTTCTTTTCTTCATAAATATTTCCCTCCCAATAATTTTAAAATTATCATTATAGGAAATGCATTTATCCGATAGTTGACCGCCGCTAATTTGTATAAGCGGCGCTAAGCTATCGGATAACATATTCTAAAGTTCAGGTGGCATTCTAAGTTCCGTACGAACCTCAGAATACTGTAAGCTTCTGAATACATCCCCAAAATAATTTATAGGTATAAATATTGTAGCATCAACACTTCAGTAATTCTTCCATAATATTGACAAAGGCTTTCAAAAAATTGCATAAAAAAATACCCCTGAATTGTTAGGGGTTAATTCTGTACTCTGTCGGAGATATGCCTGTTTTTTTCTTAAATGTCGAAGTAAAATGACTATGGCTGGAAAATCCACACATAAGACTTATTTCTGTTATCGAATATTTACAGCTCTGTAACATTTTTTTTGCTTTTTCAATTTTGAGATCAATAAGGTATTCATAAGGGGTCTTGCTTGTTTGTGCTTTAAAGCTTCTTATAAAGCTGTATTGGTCCATTTTCATAAGCTGAGNNTCATATAGTCTATTGCTTTTTTTATGTTTTCTTTGGTGCCCTTGGGTACATTATGAGGCCTGGGAGGAAGGTTATGTCTCAGTTGTCTGATAAGATTTCCTGCTATAAGCAAGCTGAGATTATTTGTCATGAATTCGTAGCCTGTCTGTTTAAAACGCAATTCTTCTAAAAAAAGGCGAATAAGCATGCTTATATCATGATTCAAAACATTTGAGTCATTGGAGAAAACAATGTTTCCGGAGCCGTACATTTCTTCGGAGATCTCTTGGATCAAGCTCTTACCTATGTGTATTCCACAAAGAGTAAAGCCTTTTATATTTATTGACACACCATGCTCCTGCATGGGATTCACGGCAAATAATGAATTGCTTCGTCTGTCATAAACCTTATCGTCTATGACAGCAGAAGGTAATTTTGCATAAGGTAGNNAGTGCCATGAGCAATATTCGTGACTTTATTGGTTACGATTACAGCAATATTATTACAACAGAAGTTCTCAATCACTACTTTTGCATCCTCTATATTGTCAAAAGGAATAGCACCTGTTAAATCAATTACTCCATGCAGATCAACGGACATATGATCACTTCCTGTTTTTATTTGCTTATACAATATGTTATAATGATATCAAATTTAAACACAAAATAAATTACACTAAAGTATAAAAAGCAAATTAATTTTCCTATAGGAAAACTTGTTCATTCCGGATTCTTAATATAATATATAAATANNAGATGCTTTATCTTTTATTAATATTTAAGTAATATAGGAGATGAGATTATGGCAGCTAAAATTTCCAAATCAAAATCTGCCTATGATTTTGATATGGATCTGGAGAAAATGCTTTATCGTCCGCGCATAAATGCTTTGCTTGAGAAAGGATTATCATATCCTATGACATTGATTTGGGCACCAGCTGGATATGGAAAGACCACTGCTGCCATGCAATTTGCCAAAAATTCGGATTGTGAAGTTATTTTTATGTCGTTAAGCGAATTGGACAGAAATCCGCAGCGCTTTTGGGCACATATGTCCGATCTATATAGGAAGATAAATCAGGATATAGGTGATGCTATGGCTCAAATCGGTTTTCCCTTTTCCTCGGCCCAATTTGAACAGCAATATGATATAGTCAGCCAAAATATGATCTCTCGAAATAAAAGGCTTTTGATCATTGATGATTATCATCTTTTGGGAAATCCGGAAATTGATAAACTTCTAGAAAGAATTGCACGCCTTAGAATAAAAAATTTGCATATCTATATTTTATCAAGGGCATGTCTCCAAAATTTCATGCTTGATTTGAGAATTAAAAGAATTGCTATGGAAATAACCAAGGAAGAGCTTCGTTTCGACATAAATGAGCTTATGGAATATTATAAAATGCTTGATATAAATATTGAAAAAGCCTCTGCACAAAACATAGAAAGCTTTACAGACGGCTGGGCAAGTGCAATATTCCTCTCAAGCCTTTATATAAAAAAAGACAACATAGCTGATATGAATCTGGATGCTGCGGCACTGGATATTAATAATCTTATCGAAACTACCATATTTAATAATTATAGTAAAAAAACTCAGGAGCTTTTGTTAAAGCTCTCAATATTAGAACGTTTTGATATAGACATTTGTAATTACATTGCAGGAACAAATCATACTCAAAAACTCCTATCGAATATCTTTGCCAACAATTCACTTATTAAGATAAGCGAAGATAGACAGCATTATGAAATGCACCGACTTTTTCGCGATTTTTTGCATGAACGCCTCCAATCGAGCAAAGAGTTTAATATTAATGAACTTAATACCCAGGCCGGCGAATATTATGCTTTTAAAGGCGATGTGGTAATTGCACTGTCACATTTTGATGCGGCAAGCAATTACGAAGGGATTGCGGAAATGCTGCTTAAAGATAAGTTCTCAGATACTTTCAGCTTGCAGCAGCTGGAAACAATCGTGTCATATCTGCAAAAGCTTCCCCAGGAATATTATATTAAATACCCTATGCTTTTGGTTATTTCTGCTTTTTTGATGACCAGGAGCAAGCATCCGGAAAAAGCAATTGAGCTCATTAAAAAAGTGGAGCATATATGCAAGAATACTCAAATACCTGAAGCTATGAAAAACAAACTACTAGGCGAAGCAGCAGTAGTAAAGTCCATGATGGCCTTTAATGATGTATTTGCTATGCTCCCTTACCACATGGAAGCCTGCAAATTTCTACCCCAAGGCTCTGAACTCTTGAGCAAAAACATTTCATTTACTTTTGGGAGCCCATCGATGCTGTACCTTTATTACAACAAAGCAGGCAACCTTGACAATATAGTAAAGGGCTTTACAGAGGAATTCTTCTGGTGGGAAAAGATAACCCCTTGCGGCTATGGCGCCGATATCCTCATAAAAGCGGAAGCGGAATTCGAACGATGCGAATATGAAGAAGCGGAGCAGGATGCGTACCGTACCATATATAAAGCTGAGCAAAAGGAGCAAAACTCGATTATTATTGCAGCTAAACTGCTTCTAATCAAACTGTGTATGGTGGAGGGCAACTATGGAAAAGCAGCTGTGATATTGCAAGATATTCGTAATATAGTCAACCTGAGAAAAGCCCTTGTTTACTCTACAACTCTGGACATGTGCATAGGCTTTTTCAACGTCATAACTGGAGATTTGGAGCGCATACCCAAATGGCTTTACAGCGGGGAACTTGATAAAAGCTCCGTATCGATGACGGCCTTTGGCTTCGAATACCTTATCTATACTGCTGTGCTGCTGTTTAAGGGGAATTATTTAAAAATAGAAAGCATAATACCTAAAATGTTTGAAACCTTTACTCCTTTTACCTATCAATATGGAATAATGAGGACTTACATTTTGAAAGCCATTGTAAATTTTAATCTTTATGGAATAGAAACGACTATCGAAGCTTTAAATGCAGCCTATAACATAACCAATGCCGACAGGATAATCATGCCTTATCTTGAGTATGGAGAGTTTTTACTGCCTATATTCAAACAGCTTTCAAAAAATTATGGCTCCTTTGAGCTTGCTTTACCAAAGGAGTGGATTGATACAGTAATAAAAAAACAGAAGGAATTTCAAAAGGCTCTGCAAAAATTTAAGGCAGGATATAATGCTATGAATCCGGATAGGGCAGAGAAGCCTGTAAAGCTGACAAAAAGAGAAAGGGAGATACTATATCTCATAGCAAAGGGCTATACCGGAGAAGATATAGCTAAGGAGCTCTTTGTCACTATCAATAATGTAAAGGTTATAACCTCTAAAATATATAGAAAGATTGGAGTCAGCTCCAGAACCGGGGCAGTGAAATTTGCTATAGATAACAGGATGACCGATTAAGATAAAACAGCCATTATCAGGCTGTTTTTTATTGTGCAGGAAAGTCTAGATTGTCATCAGAAATTATAATTTTTATACCTTTGTGTAATTTACTTATCATCACAAGGAAGTAATATGGTATATTGGAACAGAATGCCAACATTATTTTTAAAGGAAGTGAGGCTGGGAGTAATGCAACTATTCACAAGCCGNNGAGACTGGGAGTAATGCAACTTTTCACAATTCTTTGCAATAATCTAAAAGCTTTTTTCTTAAATTGCTCATATAATGAAATTTATAATAATTTTTATTTAAATATATGGAGAGGAGTGATGCAATGAACAAGCATAAGAGAAGCATGGCATTGTTAATTTCATTAGTATTGATTTTTTCAATTATGTTGTCGCCTTTTTCTGATGTATATGCAAGCGTACCAACAATAAAACCGCCCGCAATAAACACAC
>DPSW01000200.1:7401-7617 GCA_003527145.1 Clostridiaceae bacterium
CCAGGGTGCAAGGGGTTCAATATGAGTTTAAGGATGAGGTAAAGAGAATTCCAGCTTCAATGGAATATGACTTTAAACCCTTGAGCCTGGACAAATTTGCATCCTTTGATTTGAAAGCACAAGTACCATCTGCAGGTACAGGGATTACTTTGCCTAATATAAGCTTACCTGGAGGAGCGGCTCCTCAACCTGCCTCTGCAGCAGAAGGTGAAAAAG
>DPSW01000150.1:0-4183 GCA_003527145.1 Clostridiaceae bacterium
CTATATACAGCAGGTTGCCGATCCCCAGACCATCTATGATAAGCCCGCCAATGTCTTTGTAGCTTCTACCATAGGAAGCCCTCAGATGAATTTTATAGATGCTCGTGTGTCGGCAGAAGATGGATATGCTTATTTTAAATTCGGAGACTTTAAGGTAAAAGCATCTGCTGATACTTCAGAAGCATTGCTGAAATCCGGGTATAAGGATAAAGAGGTAATAATCGGTATAAGGCCTGAAAATATCAGGGTTGCAGAAGAAAAGAACAGGGAAGCCCTGTCATTGAGATTGGAGCTTATGGAAATACTGGGCTCTGAGAATCTTTTTTATCTGGAGCTTATGGGCGGCAGCCTGGTAGTCAAGGCAGATTCAAGGCATAAAGCCTATATAGGCAGCTATATGGATCTGTGCTTTGATGCTGAAAAAATCCACGTCTTTGACAAGGACACAAAGGATTCGGTCATCTGTTGAACGAGACTTCATTGTTATGAAAGTTCAGCTTCGTTGTCATCCTGAGGGCTATGCCCGAAGGATCCAATTTGAGATTCTTCAGTCGCAGGCTCCTTCAGAATGACCGGGACTGCTTTCGTTTATCGTTGTGCGGATACCGCATGAGAATTCTGAGCGTAAGCGAAGAATCTAGATCCTTCGGTCGTTCCTCTCACGGATGAGATTTAATGTGTTTAATATACTGTATATAATCAAAATAATGCAATAAGGAAGATGATTATGTTTTCAAAATTTAAAAAAAAGGAAACCATAATGGCTCTGATTCTCATTGCACCAAGCGTTATAGGCTTATTGATATTTTATATAATACCCTTTATATGGATGATAATATATTCTTTCTTTGACAGTCCCATCAATGGGAAGTTTGTGGGCATCCAAAATTATATAGGTCTTCTCGGCAACAACGCTTATAAGCAAGCTGTTGCCAATACGGCCATATTCACGGGCATAAGCGTTCCTCTTATAATCATCCTCTCATTGCTGCTATCCATGCTTTTGAATAAGAAGATACGCTTTTCCCATGAATTCAGGACTGCCTTTATAGTGCCGCTGGTAGTGCCTGTAGCATCTGTCATAATCTTCTTCGAGCTCTTATTCGACTACAGGGGATTTTTAAACCGGATACTGGATTTTTTTAATATAGCGCCTATTGATTGGATGAATTCATCCTATGCCATGATAGCTGTCATAACAATATATATCTGGAAAAACGTAGGCTATAATATAATATTGTTTCTTGCAGGGCTTCAAGGCATACCCAAGGAATATTACGAAGCCGCAAGCATGGACGGAGCAGGACCGGCAGCAAAATTCTTTCACATCACACTTGTCTATCTTATGCCTACCACATTTTTTGTAATAATAATATCCATCATCAATTCCTTTAAGGTATTCAGAGAGGTATATCTTTTGGCAGGGGATTATCCGCATCAAAGCATATATATGCTTCAGCACTATATGAACAATGCCTTCAGAAAGCTGGATTATCATAAGCTGGTCACTTCGGCCATATTGATGACCTTGGTGATCTACATATTCGTTTTCATTCTGTTCAAGGTGCAAAAAAGAATTAATGATGCCATCGGAAATTAGGGGGTAGAAGGATGGGCAGGATAAATGCAAAGATCACCACTGCGATTCTCATAGCTTTGGCTTTATTGATGCTGTTTCCTCTGATGCTTACCGTGACCAATTCCTTTATGAGCAGCCGGGAGATAAACGATAATTACACCAGCTATGACGAGGAGGATAAAGGAAAATTCTTCTCCATCAAGCTGATACCAAACTCCGTAACCCTAAGGCAGTACTATGATGTTCTCATTGCCAAGCATAAATTCCTGAGGATGTTCTGGAACTCCGTATTTGTAGTATTACCCATCGTTGCAGGGCAGGTCATCATATCCTCCATGGCAGCCTTTGTTTTTGCCAAGCTGAATTTTAGGGGCAGGGATTTCTTGTTCTTCATATATATCATCATCATGATGATGCCCTTTCAGGTCACTCTGGTGCCCAATTATATAACCCTGGACAAATTAGGGCTTATTGATAAATACTCATCTATCATATTTCCCGGGGTCTTTGGAGCTTTTGGAGTGTTTTTGCTGAGGCAGTTCATGATGACCATTCCCAACGAATGCATAGAAGCAGCGAAGGTTGACGGCTGCTCTTTGATACAAATATTTTTCAAAATAATACTGCCCTTATCTAAAGGGGGTATAGCGTCTCAGGCCATATTATCCTTTATAGACAATGCGAATATGGTTGAGCAGCCCCTGATATTCCTGAAGGATGCCAATAAATATCCTTTGTCCATATATCTTTCGAGGATAAACAATGCGGAGCTTGGCATTGCATTTGCAGCCGGCATAATATACATGCTTCCCATGCTGCTCATGTTCTTGTATGGAGAAAACTATTTGGTGGAAGGCATTTCACATTCTGTTATAGATGAAGGGGTGGAAAAGGGTGAATATATCTGAAGTAAAAAAGCCGGTAGGGGATAGAAAAAAGAAAATATCAAATCTAGCCAAAATTTTTTTTGGTGTCATCATAGTCCTTACCTTTTTCTCCAAGAGCTTTTATAGCTGGACTCTGCCCAAGGTCAGGGCTGAGAGCATCGGCTCCGGCAGCTTGACCAAGGAAATAATGGGTGAGGGGATAATAGAGGCAAAGGACAGGGTAGNNGCATTATGTATCCGTGAGAGGCCGGATAAAGGATATAAAGGTCAGCCCGGGGGATGAGGTAAAAAAAGGCCAGGTCATCATGATAATCGATAAAGGGGAATTGGAAAAGGAGCTGGAGAGAAGCGATATTGAGCTTTCAGAACTGAAGCTCCAATATGAGGGTATTATATCCGATAAAGAGATAAACAGTGTGAACTCCTATGAGAAGAAGCTCAAGGAATTGGAGGAGGATCTAGCCTTAAAGGAGCAGGATTATTTAGTATATAAAGCATTGTATGAGAAGGGTGCCGAGTCGAGAAGTGCATATGAAGCCAAGGAGAGGGAATACAACTCGGCAAAGTCTCAGCTCGACAGCCTGCAGAAGGATTTCGAGCTGCAGCAGCAAAACAGCTCCAGGGATGTAGAGTCTGCAAAGCTTGCAATAGCCAAGAAGGAGCTGGATATAAGGGATGTACGGGAAGAGATTGACAACTGTACCATTGTTGCTCCTTCCGACGGCATAATAAAGGAAATAAATTTCAAAAAAGGCATGATGCCTGATGACTCTGTCCCTGCATATATACTGGATAATATGACCGGCGGCTTTGAGATAGAGGTGGATTTGAACAGCCAATTGTGCGAGTACATAAATTTGGGAGACGAGGTCCAAATAAGGATCAAGAACAGGGGAAATATGTCCATAGACGGAGAGATAAAAGCCATAAGCGACAAGAAGGGAGATCACAACAGGAAAACTGTTGCGGTGGACCTGGGACAGGCAGACTTGCTGGGAGGGGAAGCGGGAGAGCTCTATCTGAAAAAGAAGATAGGTTCCTATGACATAATAGTGCCCAGATCAGCGATAGGAAAGGACAGCGACGGGGAATATGTATTTGTCCTGGATGAGAGAGAGGGGCCTCTTGGCAAGGAGTATAGCGTTTCAAGGTGCAAGGTGACGGTGGGCGATTCGGATAACAGCTATATAGGCATACTGTCGGGACTGNNCGCGGGACTGCTGGGCAACGAAAAGGTTGTAGTCTACAGCAATAAGAACCTGTATGACGGAAGCTCCGTAATACTGGATAAATAAAGTGAGGTGGGGGTGGATGAGAAAGGGACGTATTTTTGCAGCCATATTTATTTTTATTCTGACAATGCTCCTTACCAGATCAATATATTTCAAAACTCAGGAATTATACGGGAATGTAGGGTATGAGCGCTTCTCCGTCAGGCTTAAGGGGGATTCGCTGCTCGAAGATGCCTTTGATAAGGCTGATGCGGAGGAATTGGAGAGGATACTGGCTCCTGAGCTCATGACTTATTATGCCTTCAATAAGGGGCAGGCAGCATCGGAGCGGTCCAGAGCCGGAGCATTGATCTGCGGTATAAAGGGAGAATACAACGAATTTTATAATATGAGATTAAGGAAAGGCTCCTTTTTAAATGAAAAGGATCATGCGGATGAAAACTATGTGACGGTCATAGATGAGAAGCTGGCAGAAAAACTTTTTG
>DPSW01000150.1:4229-5715 GCA_003527145.1 Clostridiaceae bacterium
TTATACAAAAGGATCTGCCTTATGCATATGTACCTCTGAGCATAATGGAAGAGGCGAATCAAGGCTGCAAAATTCCAAATATTGAGCTTAAGGCCTGGGAGGATTCTTTGGATAAGGCTTTGATAGAGGATAAAATAGCCTTGATAGGCAGAAATCCTGATGATTTTTACATAGAGGACNNATAATGACCAAACAGAGGTTTGATATATTGTTTTTTGTCATGGGAATATATTGCATATGCTGCTTGCTTATTGCTGCCTATAAAATCTTTAGAAATTTTATAGAGCTTTGGAAAAGCTATTTGAGAGACAATTATTTTTCAAACATGATCAAAGATATGGGCATAAAGCTTTTAACTGCCCTCGGAAAGATAGCGGGAATTCTCACTGCCGTGATATTGATTTGGAAGGAAATCTCTTTTGATTTGTATATTTCCCCGGAAAGCTTCCCGGAGGACCCTATGAGCATGAAAGAAATTTTCGGGGCAGTGAGGAATGCTCTGTCGGAATTCATCAAGACGGATAATTCCTACATTCTCAATCCTAATCTGGTCATCAGCTTTTTGAGCAAACAGGGAAGCTTGATTTTTATGCTGTCTTTGCTTTGCGAGCTCTATATTTTGCTTTTTATAATGAGGAACATAAGCGGATATTTCCATAGCGATGCAGAAGCTGTAAGGTATTTGAGCTACGGCTTCGGGGCTTCGATTTTGCTGTCCTTTTTTATTATTCATATGATGGGACTTACCGCAGAATTGCCGGTAAAAACTATCATATTATTATGGGCAGGCTTTTTCGCTATAGCCGTGGTTGGCAGTGATAAATATACGAATCTGGGATTGTGAGGGTAAAAGATGAGTAAGATTGTGCTAAAAAATATTAATAAAATATATGAGAATGGTTTTCATGCCGTCAAAGATCTGAGTCTTTCCATTGACTCTCAGGAATTTGTGGTTTTGGTAGGCCCTTCGGGATGCGGCAAGACCACTACCCTGAGAATGATAGCAGGGCTTGAGGAAATAACAAGGGGAGAGCTCTATATGGATGACAAGCTGATGAACCATGTGGAGTCAAAGGATAGGGATATAGCCATGGTCTTTCAGAACCATGCCCTATATCCCCACATGTCCGTTTTTGACAATATGGCCTTCGGGTTGAAGATGAGGAAGGTAAATAAAAAGGTTATATATGATAAGGTAACCGAAACCGCCAAATCCCTTGGTATAGACAGCATGCTCACGAGGAAGCCCCATGAGCTCTCCGGAGGCCAGAAGCAGAGAGTGGCGTTGGGCAGGGCTATTGTGAGGAACCCCAAAATATTTCTCATGGATGAGCCTTTATCAAATCTTGATGCAAAGCTGAGGGTCCAGATGAGGACAGAGATCGTGAAGCTCTATCATAGATTGAACACCACCTTTATATATGTGACTCATGATCAGACGGAAGCCATGACAATGGGGACCAAAATTGTGGTGATGAATGAAGGC
>DPSW01000312.1 GCA_003527145.1 Clostridiaceae bacterium
GCACCCTTTTACGGATGTGGATTCATGGGCGGATAAATATATCGGCTATGGCTACGAAAAGGGGCTAACCAAGGGCGTTTCGGCTACAAAGTTTGGCACCGGCAATGCAGATTCGGATATGTATCTGACCTTCATGCTCCGCGCGCTGAATTACAGCGATGCTTCAGGGGATTTTGCCTGGAATGCACCGGATACCCTGGCTATGGCGGTCGGCATCCTTCCTGACGGAGTGGATACGGTGAATTTCTTGCGTGGGGATGCCGTGCTCGTGTCATGGGCCGCATTGGAAGCGGATTTGAAGGGCGGCGTCCAGACTCTCGCCCAGAAATTATTGTCGGAAGGCGTGTTCACAGGCGATGGTCATGTAAGTGCAATCAAGCTGGTAAACGAACAAAAGCCCGAACCCGTTTCCGTTCCTTCTTATGAGGCGCTTAAGACGGCTCTGGCGGATAAAAATGTGAAGTCCATATCTATTGACTCCCTGGGGAAACCCCTGGTTGTTACGGGTGAACTCGCCATACCAAAGGGAGTCACCGTAACGGTAAACCGCGGGAACGATTTCTATATCGAGGGTACCTTGATAAACAACGGAACGATCAAGGTCCTGGGTGCCGATTCCTACACTGCGGATTTTATCAATTACTCCGTGATGGCTCTTCAAAAGGGTGGAAAGGTGATCAACAACGGCAGGCTGAGTTTGTGCGCATCTGTCATCGGGGATGAGGAAGACCGCGGGCCGGTAGGCGGTCAGCTCCGTGTTTTTGACGGTTCCTTTGAGAACAAAGGGTCCCTTTACCTTGAAGCCGGACTTGTCAACACGCACGGCGGTATGGCCGCTGTAATAGACGGTACATTTACAAATGATGCTGTAGTCATCGTGGACGGATTCTTTCTTCGCATTGAAAACGGAGCTTTTATCAATAATACAGGTGCGGTTGTGATCAACAATAGTAACATTTTTACGGAAGAGAGCGGAACATTTACAAATAACGGCACTCTTTCGGAAGCCGGAAGCAATAATTGATTTGACCGCAGCGATTAAATAAAACAGATTCCGTCACTTATATAAGCAAATGTATAAATGAAAAATTAACCAGCATTCAAATATATTTATGCTGGAATTGGATAAGGATAAAGAAAAAATATGGACGGTTCTTTGAAACTGAGAAATAATAGCAGTTTTAAAGAACCGTCTTGGTAATTAAATCTTTTTCCAGCGCTTTAAATTAGGGAAATACTCAAGCATGGCAGCTCTTGCTGCATTTTCATCGGGATATACCCCGGCTTCAAGTGTGAAGGGAATACAATTTTCAATCATTTCTTCCATGTTTTCTTCTTTGGTAAAATTTCCGCTCTGATAGCAGTAGCAGCAGTAATCCTTATTCTTTGTTCCGTCGGCGTTTGTGCCGAAATGACTTTCTTCAGTCATAGGCATTGCGCAGCTTTGACAGAAATTTTGCATGTTCATTAGCACCTCTCCTCGTATTTTATCTTGATATTTGCAGTATACACCCGATAATTTGACAACAGCATGTCATATTATCTATAAAAGTCCAAAGTTTTTTCAAGCTGTTCTTTTATAATTTTTTTGATGCGGGCTGGCTCAATGACCTCTGCATACATTCCGAAAGATAATATATAGCCATATACCCACTCATCTTCGGGGTAGGATACGCAAATCGTAAAGCTCCCGTCCTCATTCAACGATATCTGTGCATCATCAAATTCGTCATATACTCGGTATGCTTGTGAGGAGTGGATTTTCATCATAATATCTACGATATTTTTGTCAGGTCCTATATCAAATGCAACCGAAGCTTCATTTTCCAATTGCCTGTTAAAATGCTCATCCAGGATTTGAATATTTTTAATGCGGCTAAGTTTGAAAAGGCGCATGGATCGTTTGGCTCTGCAAAATGCCTTCAAATACCAGGCTTTTCCTTTAAACAATAGCTGCAAAGGCTCAACAGTGCGGAGGGCTTTTTCTCTATAGGTATTATAGTACTCAAAAGAAATCACTTTTTTGTTTATTACAGCATTTTTAATCGAGGCCAGCATCTCCTGCTTTAAATTTCCCCAACCTGAAAAATCAATCTCAATCCAGTCATTTGATTTGCTGTCGAAAATATTGCTCAGCTTTGAAAGGACACGGTCGGCTTCAGGGTAATTTACTGCGCTTAAGCTTTGCAAAGCAGCAATTATTTCATTTTGTTCGCCTTTTGAAAAAACGGATTTATTCAAAACAAAGTTATCAAGAATGCTTATACCTCCGTTTTTGCCTTTGCTTGTATAAACAGGTATTCCGGCCTGGCATAAAGCGTCTATGTCGCGATAAATCGTTCTCTGGGATACCTCAAACCGTTCTGCAAGTTTGCTTGCCGTAATGGTTTTTCTATTCAGCAATATATAAACTATCTGCAGCATCCGATCAATCTGCATAAAAATCAAGCCTTTCTAAAATATTTCTCTTTTATTGTATAATTGTATTCCTTATTATTCAAGCTAAAGCCTGTCCTTTCAAAACGGGCAAAAAAGCTTATCTTCTCATTATGCGGTTGATAGATTCTTCGCTTAAGTTTTTGATCACTTCCACTGCCAGATCTACTGTAGCGTCAATATCTTCCTCGGCGCAGAAATTATAATGAGTATGAACATATCTGGATGGAGAAATTAAAGCAATAGCTTCCCATATTCAGTGATCTCGCATCCGCCGCGAGTACGATTTATTATAATTATCTTCTTTTCTGAGAGTTCTTGGAGGATACTGCGCATCTGGCCTTCAGTTATTTCTATATCAATATTTTTCATCAATTTACATAGCTTCGAACGGCCAATTTTCGGATTAGCATCAATAAATCTGATAACTTCTTTGTTTATGACACTGATATCATCCAATACAAAATTTGAATTATCAATAATATAGCGAGGCAGATCACTAATATTGAGCTTGCCTTTTTCTCCGATGCATGTAAGATATCGGCATAAGTTCGATACTTCTCTTGTATTGCCGGGCCAGCTATATGAAATTAGAAAATCATAAAGACTGTCTGAGCAGATTGACTTAAATGCAAATTTTGAGCTTTTCAATAAATTTTTTAAATAATATTCAAAAAGCATTGGTATATCATCACGCCTGTTGCGAAGTGGAACAGTATAAAGTGACATAATGTTGATGCTATAGAACAATTCATTCATTAATTTTTTTTCAGCAACTAATTTATATAAATCCTGAGTAGTAGAAGCGATAATCCTGATATCTATGGGTATGTCTGTGGTACCTCCTAAGCGACGTATCTTTCCTTCTTTGATTGCGCTTAACAATATAGGCTGATGATCATAGGAGATATGGTCAATTCCATCAATAAATAGCGTACCGTTGTTCGCCAGCTCAAGAAGGCCTGGCTTTCCTCCCTCTCTTGCTCCGGGGAAAGCTCCTTCTTCATAGCCAAACAGCTCCACTTCAAAATAGTTAGATATAAGGGTTTTGATTGGGATGCTAATAAAAGGATTGTTCTTTCTCGGTGAATTGTTATGGATGGCCCGAGCAAGGATCTCTTTTCCTGTACCATTTTCGCCATGTATAACAATATGATAATCCGTAAGTGAGATTTTTTTGGCGTTCTCCACCATTTTCAGTGTTGCTGCATCCTTTGTGATGTAATCCTCGAAGCTATAAAGAGAGTCAGCTGCTATCTTTTCATTTGCTTTATAAGCTATAGCTTGCTGTTCAATAGATTCTGCCTTTACATCATTAAGCATCATGAGATAAAGATGCCGGTGAGAGTCTGAAGGTATTTCCACGGTCTTTATCTGAATTGTTTGTCCGTTAGTGTTTTGTATATACATTGCTGTATTATAGATGGATAGAAAAGTGGTAGGGAGTGAATGGCTCTTCAGCAAAGCTTCCAAATTTGTATCGTTCAGATATTGCTTTGTCAGGCAAAATAGTTTAATAAAATGGTTATTGAACATTTTTATAATATTTGAATCGTCATATACACAAATACCTATATTCAGACAATTTATGATATCCGAGGTCAGCTTTTGGGTGCTCAATGAGATGGACAACTGATAATTGGATAGTTTCATTATCTGAACCATATGGATAATATAGTTTTTGGTTATTTCGTTAGACAAAGAAATAGGAAGATCAAAATGCAAAGCAATTTCCTGTATAGTAGATATATCTACTATACGATTGCCAATGTCTATAACAGTCGGAATACCTTGTGGGACAAGATGCGGTTCGCCGGCGGTAATTGCATATTTGATGGATTTATCCTGTATCGTACAGCCTGGATAAAAAGGTACATATGTATATTGGGTAAACCCCATTTCTTTTAACTGGTCAATAACAAACAATGTCGAGAATTCTGCATCATTGACAAGATATGCTTTTGATCCGGGCGGTATGATCAGAATTTTGCTTAGGTATGCGTGATTCAATATTCGTGTACATATGATTGTTTTAATATTTGATGGAAGCATAGGCTGAACCAGTTGAAGCGAAGACTGTGAAGCAAAAATCAAAAGATCGTATTTATCCCAGTCAACGGAGTCCAGTTGGCTGAAAAGGGTTGCATCTACTTGAAGGTATGGCTGGAAGATCGGCTCCAGATATTTATAGATACCGTTTTGAGTAGACAAACTTTTTGTAATAATAAGAATTCCTTTTCTCATCCAGAAATTCTCCTCCCTTGTTGTAATAGGTTAATTATAGGCTAAATTGATTTGATAAACAACCTAATCTGGATAAAAGTAAAAAATAAGTCGAGTTGCATATAAAAAATAAGTCGAATTATTGAAATATATAGACAATGGTGGTAAATTGTGAATAATTGTCGACGATGTTATAATAAATATTTAATACATTGCCGGCCTTATTGAAGAATTATAGAAAGCAAAAATTTAAGAGAATCTGCTTTATATTAAAATCAAAAAGGATAGGAGAAAGAAATGGATAAAAAAAGGACATTAGAAATGATAGCTGATATTTCGAATGCTAAGGGGGTATCTGGTTTTGAGGATGAGGCAGTGAACGTGATTCGTGCTTATTCACAAGATTGTGGTGAGCAAAAGGAAGACAGTCTGCGCAATTTCTATATTTATAGAAAAGGCAATAATGGAAAGCAGCCCATCGTTCAACTGGATGCGCACAGCGATGAAGTTGGATTTATGGTTCAATCTATTCGGCCTAATGGAACAATGCATATTATTCAAATTGGAGGATGGATAACAAGCAATATACCCGCACATTTGGTATGGATAAGAAACGCGGAAGGAAAGTACATACGCGGGATTGTAACCAGTAAGCCACCGCATTTTATGAGTGAAACGGAAAGAAAGGCACCATTGGAAATGAATAATATCACTGTTGATGTTGGTGCTACTTCACGCCGTGAAGCTATCGAGAAATTTAAAATACGTGTGGGAGAACCCATTGTTCCTGATGCGGCATTCGAATATGATGAAAAAAAAGATATTATGATCGGAAAAAGCTTTGACTGTCGGCTTGGTTGTGCGGCAATTATAAGCACATTGCAAGAGCTGGAGAGCTGCAATTTAAATGTGGATGTAGTAGGAGCTATTTCTACACAGGAAGAGGTCGGCGTGCGCGGAGCGACGGTTACGGCAAGAACTGTAAAACCTGATATAGCGATTGTGTTTGAGGGATGCCCGGCAGATGATACATG
>DPSW01000208.1:0-3801 GCA_003527145.1 Clostridiaceae bacterium
CCTTGGAGTATAATTATTTTACTAAAGAGGCGAGGGAGTCGAGAAGTGCAGCATATCGTCCTATTAAGCTCCTATATTATCTTTTGATTGCAGGAGATTTGCATAACGGAACTATTGTTGCAGATGTAAATAAATTCAAAGCAATAAATGATGTTAAAAATATTCCTATTATTTTTGAAAGACTTAGTGACTATGGTTTCTATTTTGATGGTTTAAAGAATTATAAAATTGCAAATGAAAGCATCTATATATCATATCCTGATAATGCACAGGTTTTAACTGTATTGAAATTAATGGCGGATAAGGCTCATACAACAAACCGAATCAATGATTTTCTTAGCTGCCATTATAAATTGTTTCAAGATGATATGAATACTGCAAATTATGGATATGGTGCAGATATAATCGCTGACAAAATGCATACAAAGCAGGAAAAAGAATTTGTTTATGCTATGGATGCTGTGCTCAGCAAAATGGGTTACCATGCGGGGCCTAGAGAATCAAACGAAGGACCTGGCTATGCTTACTATACTAAGGAAAGCCAAATAATAAAAAAAGGTCCCTATCATTACTTGATGTCATCCAATAAAACAAAGCTCGTCTTGTATCTTCGCATTAGAAATGCATCTAAATGTTTAGATTATTTAAAAGAGTGCCCGGACTCTGTTAAACAAATTTTTTTATGGGGCGATACCGGATGCTCGAATCGTACGAAAGGCACATGTATACATGGACAAGAGTATGCAATAGATGGAAACATCTACTGGAGATGCGGCTGTTGCAATGCGCCTTTTTATTTTAAACCAATTATAGAAGATATTCCACACTATATAAGATTAGTTGAATTAGGTCTGAAAAAATAGAGTGTATATAGCTGCTGCACATTCCTTCACCAGGCGCAGCTGCATTAAGGTCTGCGAATGTCCGGCAATGCGGGGGACATTGAAGTTTTTATTAAAAGGAGATTATAATGGAACGCTGCTTAATAATAGATGGGCATAACTTATTATTCAGAATGTTTTATGGTATACCTGGAACTATTAAAAATTCAAAAGGAGAAGATATAAAAGCAGTTATTGGCTTTGTAAGTGGACTGATTAAATATATAAATAAATTCTCTCCTAATCATGCAGTTGTAGTTTTTGATAGTGAGACAAGCATCGCAAGCAAATGTGATGCTTATGAAGAATATAAAAGCAATAGAATAAACTATCTAGATGTTCCGGATAAATAAAATCCATTTACTCAACTCCCTTACATATTTAAAGTTTTAGACCAATTAAATATACAATATAAGGAAGCGCAAGAATATGAGGCAGATGATTATATTGCATCTATATGTCATAAGTATAGAGCCCAATATGAAATTATAGTTGTTTCAACAGACCAAGATTTTTATCAATTAGTAAATGATAATATCTTTTTATTCAATCCTTGTAGGAAAGATGGAATAATGTATACAGCTGAAAGAATATATCAGAAATTGGGCGTACTTCCATCTCAGATAGTAGAATATAAGGCTATTGTTGGAGATANNGTGATAATATAAATGGAATAAAGGGAATAGGTCCGAAAACCGCACAAAAAATATTGAGTCTAGGGAACATAAATACTGTAATCGAAAAAGATTTGCTGGACGATAAGTTAAGTAATATGCTAAAAGAAAAGCTAGATTTAATTGATAGAAATATTAAGCTGATAACAATGAAAAAGGATATTCCGATTGTTAATGAATCTTTTGCGCTAAGGGATAAAATTAAGTTGAATAAGAAACCTATGGAAATTATAAAAGAAAGTGGAGTTTNNATTTAGGAGCCATCGTCCGTGCGGCTTTGGCTCCGCGGGGCAGGGAGCTTCATACAACGCTATATCTGAGTAAAGGCACGATAAAGCAAAGCTAAGATATAGAACCGTGCCATATTCGCTCATCGGATGCGAAGCACCGCCTGCCCAGACAGGCCCTGTGAGTCTGATTCATGGATGTTTCAGATGTAAAACATTATGTGTAGAGGGAGTTGGGATTGTCAGAAAGAATGCTTATTTCTGTTAGGCGGAGCTCCTTCACGGAAAGCTGCTGAGGGGGCTTTTGTTGCTGAATCAAGCGGAGAGGATGCTTTATATAAAAGCAGAGCAGCATAGCTTTGTTAAATGTTAGAGCTTGTAATTACAAAAGAATTTTTGATTTAAGGAGGATTTATTTAATGAATTACGCTTTAATGATTATTGATCTGCAAAAAGCTTTTTATACGGGAAGTGCAAAAGAATCTATGGATTCAGTATGTGAATACATCAATGCAATTCTTCCGTTGTTTAGAGAGACTAATAGCCCGGTTATTTGGATTCAACATAAGGATGATGAAGATGGAGTTATCCCGGGGAAAGAAGGTTTTGATTTATTGGATAGCCTAAAACCCTTGCCTGGTGAGTATCGAGTACATAAAGAATATGGAAATAGCTTTAATAAAACAAATTGCGCAAAGATATTAAAAGAAAACAGAACAGATATCGTTGTAATAACAGGTTTTTGTGCTGAGTACTGTGTTTTGTCAACATATCGAGGTGCTTTGGATCAAGATCTTGTACCGGTAATATTAAAGAATGGGATAGCTAGCGTAAAGCATAAGAATAAAGAATTCGTGGAAGGTATTAGTANNAAGTTATCCAATATTGAAGAAGTTAATGGAAGAAAAACAATGGCAATGACAGACTACATTATTTGAAGTACATTTTATGGTAGAAACCTTCTAAATATACTATCTATAGGCTATAATATTATCATAATTAAATTTTTATGTTGGTGTTTTGCTAAATACAGCCAGACAGATACGGTCAAAGAAGAAATCATATACTTGCTTGATGAAAGATAGGCTCACAGTTTTGTGAGTCTGTTTTATAATAATTACAAGGCAAGAATCGCGATTTTTTGGCGGAAGGGATGAATATACGGATGGATAACAATGTATCGTGGTATATAGAAAAGCAAATTGATAGGATTATAAATAATTTAAGAAAACGCAATATGGAAGGTTTCTTTGTCAGTGATAATTCTGAACTGATATCGCTTTTGGAAAAACTCATCGCTGAAAACTCAGTAATCGGTGTGGGTGACTCAATGACATTATTTGAAACAGGTGTAATAGATTTCATTCGTAAGGGCAGCTATATTTTTTTAGATAAATATAAGAGAGGGATCACAAGTGAAGAAAAGAAGCAAATTTACATTCAGAACTTTTCAGCCGATACTTTCCTTTGCAGCACAAATGCTATAACTGAAAGCGGTGAGCTTTATAATATTGATGGCAATGGAAGCAGAGTTGCTCCCATGCTATACGGCCCTAAGCAAGTTATTTTAGTAGCTGGGATTAATAAAATTGTTAAGGATATAGAGGAAGCCGAAAAGAGGGTCAGAAATTATTCTGCACCAATTGATGCAAAAAGATTGGATAAGGACACCCCTTGTGTTAATTTAGGCTATTGTATTGATTGTAAAAGTCCGAATAGAATTTGTAATGATTTTGTTGTTATAAGAGGACAGTTTATTAAGAATAGGATAAAGGTGATTATTGTAGGGAAGCAGTTAGGTTATTAGTGTTCTAGTTTACAATACAAGCAACGCGATTGNNCGATTGATGCATCATTATGAGAAGGGGCTTGGAAGAATGGATATAAAAGCAATATCTTCTGAAAACAGAAGGCAAATTGATGATTTTATTAGCTCACATTGGTTTTCTACTGATATGGTTGTTAAAGGTGAATTAGTCGACATGACAGTTTTGGATGGCTTTGCCGTATATGATAATG
>DPSW01000208.1:3818-4071 GCA_003527145.1 Clostridiaceae bacterium
GGAAAACAAGGAATTGGAACAGCTCTTGTAAATAAAGTTATTGAAATTGCGCGTGAGAAGAAATGTACCAAAATAAAATTGGTAACGACAAATGATAATATAAATGCTATACGCTTTTACCAAAAACGAGGGTTTGATATGACAAATCTATATCGTAATGCATTGAATGTTTCGAGAGAGCTAAAACCGTCCATTCCCTTGCTCGGAGACTTTGATATACCCATAAAACATGAAATTGAATTTGAAATGGACT
>DPSW01000208.1:4098-4230 GCA_003527145.1 Clostridiaceae bacterium
ATGTGCAGGAGAGGGTCATATGAACAACTATTGGAAAAATGTGTGGACACATGGGGGAAAATAAAATGAAAATAGCTGATGAAATAGTAAAAAGCCTGAGTGATATTATAAAAAATAAAAAGATATTGGAAA
>DPSW01000093.1 GCA_003527145.1 Clostridiaceae bacterium
CATCCCTTTTGTTGGGTTTCAAACTCATATAGTACTTCTTCCTGCATCAGAGCATAAGTCTTTGCTTCCTCCAAATGCCTTATAAGGTCAAGATAATCACTTCTATAATCAACATTAGATTCTTCTAAAAACATCGTATTCCCCATATACTGCCTTACCTTTATTGCAATACTAAGTAAATATTTATTTAGGTCATTAATTTTATTTACATAGTTCATAAAAAGATTAATTGGCTTTATTTCCTTTTCACTTGTAAGGACGGTTATCCAATCACTAAAATTATGTGAAAAATATGTTGTCCCATTTGGAGACAGCAACCACCTGTATAAAATACCATCTTTTGTATACTCTATATGAGAAAAGTCTTGTTGTTTGTATTTATACTCATAATATTCTTTGCTACTATTGCATGTAATCTTAGCTTTATTTATGCGCAATCCTCCTTTTGTCCAAGACATTCTAAAAAAAGCATGGGCCATATTTGCCTCTCTTGGTATACTCAGTTCGAGTTGAAAGCTATCCTCTACCTGAAATTCACCAATAAGTATTTCCTCCAAAGATGTTGTATATGTACAAATGGACAATTTCATGATTCGATCTGCAGTTCCCATAAGAGTCAAAACATCATCTTTTTCTAAAACTTTTGGGAAAACGATAGAGACATCGGCATTGTCTACAGTATCAGCCTTAACTAGCTCAATTCCATCTTCTTTTCGTTCAATGAAAATTCCGAAAGGTATAATTACTGGTATAAGCTCTTCCCCAGAAAATACATTAGTTTCATAATAGCTATTAGAAAAATCCATTTCATTATTTTGTAATACTTTAGGCTGTGGAAGTTTATATATTTTTTTACTTCTTGTCCTGATAACCGTCTCTTGCTCATTTATTTTTTTACCTTTATATTCAAAAAGAATACCAATTTCACTGTATAATGGAAAGATTCTACTTTGCTCTAATACAGNNTACATTGGCCTTGTCTTCTATAAATGTAGTCACATTATTACATTTTGGACAAGTATGTCCAGCAAAACTATTTTCGCATATGTTTAATTCTTTTTTTAAAATGCTTTTTTCCTCAAAATTTCCATAATAAGATAAATCTCCCGTAAAGTTTACAGTATTTGGTACCCATTCTTCATTAAGTATACTAATGAGCCTATTATAAGTAAAAGACTGACGGTGATAGTTTATATGCCATTTATGCCCACAATTCTCACACTTTATCATTCCTAAAGCCAAATCCTCGTTTAAAGGAGTTTGAATATAAATATATTTTTTACTTATACGCTTTAGCTCTTTGATAGCCTCTTGAAGCTCTTCATCATCCAAATGTTCCATAATATCACATGCTATAGCCATATCCACTGATTTGTCTTCCAGAGGAATATCTGTGATATTCCCAATGCAAGTAGGTTTAGTACAATATTTGAGAATATCTTCATCCAAATCCATACATAAGACTTTGATAAATGGAGGTATTTTGCTGCTTATATGACCCGGGCCGGAACCAATATCCAATATTGACTCTACATCCTTCGGAATAATTGATACTAATGACATTGCAGCATTATCAATAGATACCGCCCCGGCATTCTTACGCGAAAAGACATTTTTGTAGTTATTAAGCTCATGACAGTCTACCACCTTAGTTTTATAGTCAGAACGGATTTGCCATCTATCAATATCTGAGTATAACTCTTTCCACCTTTTATTATATCTTTGAACTAATTCTCCAATTCCTAAAATAATTGCACCGTCTTCTTCAGCTCTATCCAGAATATATTCAAGTGGCCTATAGTGATCTGGAAAAGATTCGCTATTAAATCCGTGTACATGCCAATCCAACGATAGAATACCACCTGACTGTCTTAATCTCTCCAAATGCTGATCTAACATTTCCTTTCCTTTTGAATTCTTATAATATAAAAAGGATTTATCATTGAAGAAATGCTGATCCAAACATTCTGTAGATATTGTCCAGATTTTATTACTAAATCCATCAGGATCATGTAATGGGAGAGGAATCCCTGTTCCATTTCTTAAACCAGGCAAATCAGGATATCCCATGGAAGCATCATAAATGAAACCAGAACGCATTTGGTGAACCCATGATCTGGGATATGCAAATCTATAGTAATGGCTTCTATGCCCCAAGACTTTCCTTCCAGATGCAATTTCAAGCCTTTGCTTCTGATTATAGAGATAGTCCGGATTATCATGTGCTAAATAGCTAGAGTGGAGACCTATTTCCACATCGCTATCCCACAAAACCTTAATCGACTTATTATGCAGAGAATACTGAGGATCGTATATTGTTTTTTCTTCATCATTAAAGGCCATCACCATAAATGTCGGCTTATCTATTTGCCACTTTTTTAGATATGGAATAAGCCCTTCTATCTGTCCAGGTAAAAAGCCATCTACATCAAAGCTTAAAGCTATAATATAGGGACTATTTGGAACAATTTTAAAAAGTGGAACCCCGAGCAAATCCGATAGTAACCTCACAGTATCTCGAAAAATATCTAAAATAAGACTATCAGGGCTTCTTTTCCCTCTATTACTGTGAATACCTTCCATCAATCCACATCTATCCCTCTTAAGGTTGCTTTCCTCTTCATACATAGAGACAAGATTAACAACATGCGTAAAAATATCAGCTGATATTTCTACGCATGTTGTATTAATTGATATATTGACATCATTATCTACGCAATATAAAGCATAGAATTTTTCTCCATGTAAAATTTTTTTTGCCATGGGTATCCCATTATTGTCCTGTGGAGCCTTTAGAGTATTTC
>DPSW01000373.1 GCA_003527145.1 Clostridiaceae bacterium
CACGAATTTTTCTCTTAAGTGCTTTAGGAGCTTTGAGCTCAATAGCCTCATCTTTGGTTGTAATAGCGACCGTTACGCCAGTTATTCTTTTTTTATTAGAGGGCGTATGAAAATGTACTTTCTTCTCATTAAGAGTAAATCCCTCATAGGCAATGATCTTTTTTATCACTGGGAAGGTTTTAAGAAGTAAGGCTTTATCGTCACACGAAAAGTACATATCGTCAGCATATCGAGTAATCCTAATTCCCCTTTTCTCACAAAGGCCAATGAGGCGTTTATCCAAGGAAAGACAAACAATATTGGATATGGCCGGTGAGCAAGCGCTTCCTTGCGGCAGTCTGCCATCAAGAGTGCATATATTAGTCAAAATTGTTGCCGCAAAATTATTATAGCCGATATTTGAAAAAACAGTATATACCTTGTCTGCTGTTATGCTTGGGAAAAAATCCTTAAGGTCAATAGAGAGGCCATATAAAGTATGTGAATGATAAAAAGCGTTTTGCTTATTGCCAAATTGCGAGCCACGCCGAAACGCCATCGCCCTATTGGATGGAAGAATTTTATTTAATATATAAGTCAAAATCCAACGTTGCAAAATATGCAATGTGTATGAAGGAATGTTAATTCTTCGCAGCGTACCATTTCGCTTCGGGATAGTAGTATGCTTATAATAATTGTTTGTCTTCAATGACAAGCAATATAAAAGCTGCATACTAAAGCCGGTCAATCTTGCAAATTCATCTATTGTATTAAAACGCGGTAATTCTAGGGAATCCATAAGCAATGGACTAATATTTGTGGACATGGGTAGTCGCTCCTTTTACCATAAATCTTTCGTTAAGTTTAGTTGACTATTTCACTCTTGTGGAATAGGCAGCTAAAATTAAGGAATCGTGTGGAACCATCCACCAAGAAAGACGAATCATCTTTCGAACATATTGCGAGGCGCAATATGTATGAACTAAAAGGAGCAACTACATATTTAACTGTTCTTTTAGGATAGCACAGCGTATTCTGTCATGCAATATTGTTTTGTTAGTAGCTGACAACCTTCTTTTCTTTCTGATGTTAAAAATCGAGGGTATTCTGTTTGAAGTCGATGACCTCTTAATTTGGCCAAGTGTTTCCTCATAACCTTTTAAAGAAAGGGATAGGGTCTCGTCTTTTTCCTCAATACTAAACTCTGTAATTAATGTCCCAGACTTAATCAAGTATTTGATGGACGCATTGAACAGTTCATTGTAACGCGCCGGGAAACAATCCTGCTCCCGCTCCTTTAGGAAAATTTTTAGGTTTTTATGAAGTGTTCTTCTACTGATCGTCTGATAAAAATAAACAACCATTGGAATAAATGCTATATAAGCCGATAGATTATCAAAAGATTGGTTTTTGTTACTGACAGATTTTTTATGCAACTTGCGAAACACTTTTGAAAGGCTGCGGCACAATTCAGATAGATCGTCTTTCTTAAAAAATACGATGCTTTCTTCATTCGTCTTCTTTAGATTTTTTACCGGTCCCATCATCACAAAACTTTTATCACGAGCATATTTCTGATTTACAGCAACAACCATTTTCTTTTTTATATTTTCATTTTGTATAAATGCACCTAATTCCACAGCAGAACCAATGCTCTCGCAGATAATACAAATTATATCTGAATTATCAGCTAATAAATTTTCATACTCCAGAAGATCCGATTTTTTGTCTCTATTGAGCATCTCCATAAATAGTTCTTCTGGATAAAGAATTTGGAATTGTTCTTTTTTTAATAATGCGTTTACTTTGTTGCGAATATGTTCTTTTTCTCCACCTCCACATAGAAACACATAGCATGATTGGTTGAATGTGTTGCAAAACACATCTTTATATATTGCTTTTAGCATCTTTACCATTTCCATAAAAGTACAACCCTTTATAATTGAAATAATTATGGCGTTAATCGGAAAATTTGTCTATTCCTGTTATAATTATACTTGAAGGAGTGAAAGGGGACAACAAGAACCTAGTACTTTAATCAAATTACCCAAAGTATTAGGATGTGAATCGGTGCAACTTCGACAACATTGTTTTTCTTTGGCGTAAGGCAATGTCAACACTATTTTTATTGAATTTTTTAAAAAAATAGCAAACAGCTTTGCGTAAAATGGGTAAAGCTTTGAATAAGGAAGGAGCTTTTGCACATATATTGAGTACGCAGAAGTAGACACATCCGATAGTATTCATATGTGTCCTAAATGTTAGCACTATTGCGGGATGTTGAAGATGAAATATTCGATGCTGTTTGCATGCACTATGAAAGATTGGGCCAGCAGATCGGCTTGAGCTATCAACGTCATAGCACCGTTATTGCAAAAATCATTTGGACAAGAAGTGGCAACAATGCAAGTATTAATATTGACTATAATGTAACTCTGATTTGCACACTATATCTAGCCTTCGTAATTATAATAATTATCATAATCAACGCCACAGCGCACCATTTCTATACCTATAGTACTAGCTTCGTAAGTCTTTCTCCCTTCCAACGCATTGAATGTACCTTCGTTCGTGCAGTATAGAAGGCTATGCTGTAATAAATTCTGTACTATAACTCTTTTAGTTGAATTATCTGACCGATTTTCATCAATTGTTTTTGCAACATGTTAGAAAAACTAAATCATCATAAAAGATGATAGGCAGGATAGAGGCTAATCTTAAGAATACATCTTTCATCAAGCGACTATTCTTGTAAGCTTTCATAAGATTTGCATATATATCAATCTTCATATCATCGTTAATTGAGTCTATGGTATATATTAGCATCTTTATCGTGTTCTTATATTTGGCTGAATCATTCTCAAAATTACACGCCAATTTTAACCATTGTTCAAAGTCGCTATCTTGATTGACAATAAAACGCCTAATTTTATCAACCAAGATTATGTTTGAGATATTTGCGAGATACTCTTTAGCAGATTCAGCAGCAGCAATTGGGGGGCATATCACGCCTAATAATTCAATTACAAAGTCTTTAGTTTCCCTACCAATTTCTTTTAGCATGATGAACCCCTCTCATAGCGTCTCTATTATAGTCTTTTTATCCCGCAGGGTCAGCTTGATATTGCTTGTAACTCATCTTTACTCAATAAGGGTAGCGGCCAATCCGAATACCGACAAATATCCTCCATGTTGTTTTTCTGGAGGTACATTTTTCTTTCTTCAAAAACATTTGAATAGTAGGCGAATTCTTCATCGTCTTCAACTTCTATTTTTTGAGGTTTAAGGTGGACAAGGTCATTAAACAGCAAATTTTTATTATACGCTTCAACTAATTCAGGAAATGCCACAACCTTCATTGCTGTATCAGAAATATACTTCTTAATGCGTGATAAATACCGTGCAGCATTTTCTCTTTCAATATAATCAACATAGGCAATCTCTCCCAAGATGTGGCTTCTATCTTCGTATTCCCCTGACATAATACATTTGAAGATTTCAG
>DPSW01000435.1:0-4516 GCA_003527145.1 Clostridiaceae bacterium
AACTAAGACTCCTGAAGGTATAAGAAGACAGGATTGCCTTATAAATACAGCAAAACGTTACGGCATACGTGTCGTGGGGCCTAATTGTATTGGTATTATCGACAATATTAATCGAGTTGACACAACATTTGTTGAGACTCTTTTGCCGAAGGAAAGCAGAGGTAAAAAGGGCGGAATAAGCTTCATTTCTCAAAGCGGCGCCCTAGCTGCCTCAATCCTTATGATGGGTGCTTCACAACCTGCACCTATTTCAATGAATAAGTTTATTTCAATAGGTAATATGGCTGATGTTGACTTCATAGATCTTCTTGAATATTTCGAGCAGGATGAAGATACAAAGGTTATAGGTATGTACATGGAGGGTTATCCTGATGGAAGAAAGCTTATTGATACTCTTGCAAGAATAGCCAAGAAAAAGCCTATTATTGTTCTAAAAGTAGGCAGAAGCGAAATCGGTGCTAAGGCGGCTAATTCTCATACAGGCTCATTAGCTGGTGCGGATGCGGTTTATGAGGCAGCTTTTCGTCAATATGGGATCATAAGAGTATATACAATAGAGGAAATGATGGATACACTGCAATCCCTTGATAGCGGAATTCTTCCTAAGGGCAATAATGTGTTTATTCTTACACAGGCAGGGGGGCCCGGTATTTATTGTACCGATGCCTATATGGACGAAAAGATATTAAAGCTCCCGGTGGTAGAGGAAAAGACAAAAAAGAAATTANNAAATTCTTCCGGATATGGCTAATGTCTGCTCACCGGAAGGCTATGCGGATATTACAGCGGCGGCTAATGTATATCATCATGTTGAGAGTCTTCGTACGGTTATGGATGATGACGGCGTTGACAGTGTTATATTTATAACTGTCGTGCCAACATTTCTTCCAAGGAAGGAACTGGCGGAAGGGCTTGTCAAGCTTTTGAAGAATGAGGGTTATGCGAAGAAAAAACCGGTTTATATTTGTATTATGGCGGGGAATTATGTCTGGGAGTGCAGAAAAATACTGGAGGAAAACGGTATCAGAACATATAATACGCCTGCACACTGCGTTAAGGCGGCGGCGCATATGGTTGAATATAAATGGTTTTTAGATAGCGTGAGAGGAGTGGAATAACATGAGTAAATTTTTAAATGAATTGGATGCAAGAAATCTTCTCTCTCAATATGAAATTCCTATGGCAAAAAGTTTCCTATCAAAAACAATTGAGGAAGCAAAGGAAGCTGCCCAAAAGCTTGAACTGCCTGTCGTTATGAAAATATTATCGTCAGATATTATACATAAAACAGAGGCAGGCTGTGTATTTGTAGGCGTTAAAACAGAGGAAGAGGTTGAAGAGGCTTTCACTAAAATATGTGATAATGCCAATCACTATAATCCAGATGCAAAAATTGACGGAGTTCTTATTCAGGAGATGGCACCTGCAGGGCTTGAGGCTATTATTGGTATGAAGAAGGATCCACAGTTTGGGCCTGTTATTATGGTGGGAAGCGGAGGAATTTATGTTGAGGTTTTCAAGGATGTTGCATTGAGACTCCTTCCTATTACAAGACTTGATGCAAGCAAAATGTTGACTGAAACAAAGCTTTCACAAATTATAAATGGTGCAAGGGGTACCGTTTATGACAAGGAGACTCTTATTAACACACTGCTGAAGTTATCAAATTTAATAATAGAAAATCCGACAATAGAAGAAATAGACATTAATCCTTTCTTTCTCTATGAAGAAGGTAAGGGCGCAAAAGGTGTAGATGCTCTTATAAAGCTGGCATAAGAGATTGTATGTTTTCAAACAAAGCTTCCTGCCGTAAATGCCGCTGTTTTTGCAAAGCTTACAACGGTTATATCTATTGCTGTGGAAGTTTTTATGGTACAGATATTTAAATAAACACTATACTNNTATTATAGATTATTCAAATATTATGTAAATGTTTTATGTTTTGTAAAGTAGTTTACAGATTTTATAATTTCAATATCATATCATTAAGATTAATAAGGTGTATGGCGCCGTTCACTTTATTAATCCAAAGATACTGATAATCATTATTTAATGAACGGAGGAAATGATATGGATGAGCAGAAGCAGAGGTTAGAATTTAGAGGAACAAATCTACTATCACTTATCCCACTTATTATTTTTGTGGTATTCTGTGTAGCATTCTTCGTTGTTTTTAAAGTATTTGAAATGGAAGCTCTATGCATGNNCGGTATTATTGCTCTTATTATCGGAAGCCTTTTCTCCAAAGACTGGGCGAAATATTGGGAAGCGGTTGTTAATGGCATGGCTTCTCCAATGATGAATACACTCGCACTTATTCTTTTAGTAGTCGGAGTTTTTGCAAAGCTTATGTCAAGGGGTGGTGTTGCCCAGGGTTTCGTTTGGCTTGGTAACTCCATGGGACTTCAGGGAGGAATGTTCGTTGTATTTACATTTGTTGCCACAAGTATTATTTCTATGGCCACAGGGACATCAATAGGAACTCTTTTCTCAGGCTTTCCGATCTTATATCCGTCAGGTATCCTTTTAGGTGCCCATCCGTTATATCTTGCAGGTGCTATTTTAAGCGGTGCAATTTTTGGCGATAACGTAGCTCCTATCTCAGATACGACTATTGCGTCAGCAACATCACAGAGATATTTACATAAAGAAGGAACAGCAGACATTGGCGGTGTTGTGGCAACAAGAATGAAATATGCCTTAGCCGCAGGTCTTATCGCGTGTGTATTATTCTATTTCATGGGTAATGCAGGCGAGGCTAACATTGCAGGGAAAGAAATTCTTATGCAATATATGAATCCAAAGGGTCTGATAATGCTAATTCCTGTTGTTGTTCTATTAGCAGTTGCAGTTATTAAAAGAGACATTTTCATTGCTATTACATGGGGTATTATTTCAGGTACAGTTATAGGTCTTATAACGGGAATTATAGGATTTAAAGATATTATATCCGTTGAAAACGGAGCATTGCAGGGTTTCGCTATTGATGGTATTAAAAATATGCTTGGTACAGTTGGCTACCTATATGCAGTTGCAGGTATAATGGGCGTACTAAACGAAAGCGGTACCATGGATAAGATTATTGAAGGCCTTTTAAACAGCAAGTTTAACAATACTGTTATAGGTTCAGAGTTTATTATAGGCATCGGTATCATGGTATCATCTGTATGCCTTGGTGCGGCTAACGGACCTGCAATAATCATGTTCGGACCTATTGCAGATAAAATCGGCCAGTCAAGAGAACTTCATCCATACAGGAGAGCTAACCTTCTTGACGGTTTTGCAAGTACATTACCGGTTATAATTCCTTTTACAAGCTCTTTCATATTTATTGTTATAACTTGTGTAAATGGGCTTATGGCTGATTATGACTTCATTAAAGCTATTAACCCAATGCAACTTTCGGTTGCCTCATTTCACTGCATAACTTTATTCTTTGTGCTTGTATTTTCGGTTATTACAGGATGGGGACGTGNNCAGCAACAACTGTCAAATGGTGTTAATATTTAACATTCTATATATAATCTATAATAAATTCTATATTTGTATGTCACCGCTTTTTATAAAGAATAGCTTATAAGCTTATATAAAAAACTATAGACTAGAAACTTTTAAAGAGTGCCTAGTCTATAGTTTTTTACATAAGCAGATATTTTGGGACATAAGCTTAGCGGATATTACATTGAACACTATAATAATTATAGGAATCAGTTAATTATGTTGTCCTCTCATATATATCTCTAAGCTTCTCGCCGGTCACTGCTTTTTTGCAGCTCTGGCACAAAGCTTCAGCCCAATCGTCTCCCAGTTTTTCACGGTTATACTCAAGCTGCTCTTGTGTGGCAAAGGGCTTGCCGCATTTTTTGCATCTCACAAGATGGAAGCTTTTATTCCATATGGTGCGCATGCCTTCATCTTCCTTCATCTTAATGGCATCGGTAGGGCATACATAGGCGCAGGAGCCGCAGCCTATGCATTCAGCGGAAGGCTCATCATAAGGGGTAGACACCTTCTTTGTCACGCCCCTGTTGGTCGTTGATATGGCACTGCTTCCCATCTCATCGCAAGCTTTGACGCATAATCCGCAGAGTATGCAGTGCTCGTCTTTATCTCCCGAAAATCTTATGCTATCCGGCACCCCGTATTCTTTGCGCAGCCTGTTTATGGTTTCATCCTCAGGAGCTCTGGCATAAAGCAGCATGAGGAGATTCTTCCTTATGGATTTAATTTTATCCGAATGAGTAAGCACCTCTATCTCACCTTTTACCGGATATATGCAGGAAGCGACAACACTGCTTCTGCCTCTGTCCGCTATTTCCACCATGCACAACCTGCAGCTCCCGAGTCCTGGCAGGGCATCGCTGTGGCATAAAGTAGGTATGTGAATATTGTTTCTCCTTGCAATCTGAAGCAGCATTTCCCCTTTTTGGGCTTCGCATGCTATGCCGTCTACTGTAATCTTCATGCCCGCACCTCCTTTTTGACCCTTACCGCATTGAACCTGCATATATCCATG
>DPSW01000435.1:4528-5644 GCA_003527145.1 Clostridiaceae bacterium
CTCCGGATATGGCTGAAGCCGGGCAATTCTTTGCACACACTCCGCAGCCTTTGCACAGCTTTTCATCGATCTCATAAGCTGTGAGGCCGGGACACACTCCTGCAGGGCATCTTTTTTCCTTTATATGAGCCATATATTCATCCTTGAAATACTTTAATGTGGTCAGCACAGGATTAGGAGCTGTTTTTCCCAATCCACAGAGAGAAGCCTCCTCCACAGTATGGCATAAGCTCTCCAATAGCTCCAAATCCTCCTCGCTGCCTTTGCCGGCGCAGATATCCGAGAGAAGCTCAAGCATCCTTTTTATGCCTTCCCGGCAGGCAACGCATTTGCCGCAGGATTCCTCGGATAGAAAGTTGAGATAATATCTTGCCACATCCACCATGCAAGTCCTCTCATCCATGACTATTATGCCGCCTGAGCCCATCATGGAGCCTGCATCCTTCAATGTATCAAAGTCCACAGGAAGATCAAGGAGATTTTCCGGTATGCAGCCTCCCGAAGGACCGCCGCTTTGAACGGCTTTAAATCTCTTGTCTCCGATTACTCCTCCGCCGATTTTAAATACAAGCTCCCTCAGTGTTGTACCCATAGGAATTTCCACAAGCCCCGTATTCTTTACCTTGCCTACCAACGAAAATACCTTTGTGCCCTTGCTGCTTTTTGTACCTATGGAGCTAAACCACTCAGAGCCCTTAGTTATTATCTCGGGGATATTTGCCCAGGTCTCCACGTTATTGAGCACGGTAGGCTGCCCCCATAATCCTTTTTCCACAGAGTGTATATATTTAGCCCTGGGCTCACCTACATTTCCCTCTATAGACTGCATTAATGCAGTGGATTCGCCGCAGACAAAGGCTCCTCCGCCTCTTACTATTTGTATATCGAAATCAAACCCGCCGCCCATGATGTTATTGCCCAGGAAACCTCTTTCTCTTGCCTGCCTTATGGCGGCATTCATATTCTTGAGGGCCAATGAGTACTCATCCCTGATATATATGAATCCGCTGTTTGATTTTATGGCATAGGCGCATATAGTCATCCCCTCTATTACCGTATTGGGATCGCCTTCCATTATGCTCCTGTCCATGAAGGCTCCCGGGTCTCCCTCATCTC
>DPSW01000214.1 GCA_003527145.1 Clostridiaceae bacterium
ATTAATGCACATTCTTCTTAAAATGCGTCGTACCCGTAGAAAAAGGCAAGATAAAAATTATTCTTTTAGTACCCAATAAATGGAGAATTTAAAGGAGTAGCATGCATGGTTGTAGATAAATTTAAAACACCTGTTGGATACTTTAAAGTATATAAAAATTCTGAAACTTGTTCTTTCTTTGCCGAAGAGAGCACATACAATACGGTTTGGTTGAATGAGGATAAAGCAGTTCATCCAGAAGGATGCTATAGAATTTCATTAGATTTAATCCATTTTTCGGTGGGAGATATAATTTCATGTGAACTTGATAATGGCGAAATGGTTAATGATGGTGGAGGCGAAAACACTTTAAATATTGTTGGTGAGATAGGCGATTATACAATCGGAATTGGCGCACCTGATTCAGATTCTATAGAAGAATCGTATTCACAAGGTGGATGGCCAAAAGATATGAATCATACTAAATATATGTTACCCTATGATACATGGGATTTTACAAAAAGGGGTTATATCTTTAAAATTAAAGATAATCCAGCAGAATATAGAGATAGAAGTTTTAGAAAATATATAGAACTTTCTTTGGTTTGGGAAAAGAAAGAAAAAGATTATGCTTGGGAGGGTGTATCTTTTTTAACTTCCTAGACTCCAATTTGCAAGGTTAAGTAAAATGAACATAGAGTAAAATTAAGTTGATTCGCATACTTTATTAAATATGTACTAATAACACTATATAGAAATAGTTTTTACTACTGTATAGGGGGATTCTATGAGTGAATATAATTTTGTTCAAAATAGACCTAAAGATAAAAAAATGAATGAAACTATTCTTGATGAGTTAAAAAAGAAAATTCAAAAAGAAAAAATATTAAGTTGTCTTATATTTAAAGATAATTCTTTGATATTTGAATATTATAAGAATAATAAAGTTTCAGGCAGTGTCCAAACAATTAATTCATGTACTAAAAGCATTATATCTGCATTGATAGGCACTTTAGTTGATAGTGGCTTAATAAAAAGTGTTCATATGCCAATTACAGAATTTTTTGGTGACATAATTAATAAGCAAACTGATGAGAGATTGAAGAAGATTACAATATATCATTTGTTAACAATGACACCAGGATTTGATTGGCCTGAATTTGGTGAGTGGAACTGCTTTGCTCCAATGGTATACAGCAATGATATAATCAAATTCAAATTAGAAAGACCCATTATTGCTAATCCTGGACAAGCTATGAATTACAATTCTGGTTGTTCCCATCTATTATCGGCTATTATACAAAAACTTACAGGCATGAGCGCTCACAATTATGCCAAAGAAAACCTTTTTAAACAAATAGGGATAAGTAATTCTATATGGCATGATAGGCAAGGAATTAGCCTTGGAGCAGATGGATTAAGAATTACCTCTTATGATATGTTGAAGTTTGGAAACCTGTACTTAAATAATGGTTGTTTAAATGGTAAGCAGATAATATTGAGTAAATGGATAAATCAATCTACAACTGCCTTATTTAAGACCTATGACAATATTGGGTATTATGCAGATCATTGGTGGGTATCATCATTTAATAATAGTGGTTTGGAAATAAACTACTATTTTGCTTTAGGTTATGGAGGCCAATATATAATAGTTGTGCCTAGGTTTGATTTAGTAGTCATTTTTACAAGCAGAATGTATAATAATTCTTTAAGGCCTATGTACTATTTCAAAGAGTTTATTTTAAAAGCAATTGAGATGTGAATTATTAAAAGTTAATTCGTAATATTTATAAAATGTGCATTAGATAAACAGGGCTCTGTGAGATTTGAGAGGCCGACGTCCTGTCGGCCTCTGAACAGGCGGGGCCTCCCACGTTACATAACATAGCATGACCGTTCGTGCTGGAGGGACAGGCTTTGGAGTAGAGCCAGCACACATGCCTTCACCAAGATAAGAGCTATCTAGGGTTCAGGCATGTCGGTCATGCAACAACGTTATGTGCAATAACTGGGTCTTATAATGGTAAAAGAGAGATTTAGGGGAGGTTGTATCTTATGAATGAGGTTAATAGAAGCCTGTTTGATGAAGCTAATCCAGAGAAATGGGGATACCTTTACAAAATTGCAGGCTATGCAACAATAATTATGCTTATCATTATTCCAATACAGATTGCAATTTTTACAATTTTTCCATTCCCGGATTCCATTGAAAGTTGGTTCGAATTATTCAATAAGAATTGGATTTTAGGTTTAATTCATCTTGATTCACTCTACATAATTAACAATGTTATTGTAGCAATCATGTACCTTGCTTTCTATTTTTCACTAAAGGAAAAGAATGAAAGTCTAATGATAATTGCACTTGTACTAGGACTTCTGGGAATATCAGCGTATTTATCATCAAATAAAGCGTTTGAAATGTTATCCATAAGCAATCTTTACTACGATGCCGTTTCAGAAACGGCGAAAACTATATTCCTTGCTTCAGGTCAAACCATGCTTTCCTCTTGGAGAGGAACAGCGTTTGATATTTATTATGTTCTAAATGGTATTACCTTAATTATTATTTCTTGTGTAATGTTTAAGAGTTCTATTTATAGTAATAAGATTGCTGCAATTGGGTTATTTTCAGGAGTTCTTATGATGATTCCTTCGACAGTAGGAACTATCGGTCTTATTTTCTCACTTGCTTCACTTGTCCCGTGGATAGTTTTTGCAATATTAGTATCAATAAAATTTCTACAGTTAAGTAATTTAAAATAGTAAATAGATCAAATAATCATATGGAGAGTGAATGAACTCCCCTGCCGTTACTGCACATAACAGTGAATTCCCAAAATCTGAGATGCTATGAATGTAGTAACCAGACTTCGGGAATTCACGAGACGTTAGTGGAAATCCCTAAGCAACTTTTTTCTAGGTTGAAAATAAAGATGTAGAGCTAAGATAAATTTGTATTAAAGTGCGAATTTGATTGACAAGCAATTCAGATTCTAAATACTAAACATTAAATGGAGGTAAAATCATATGAGGGAGTTTACAACAAAAGAATTAGAAGCAGCACAGAAAGCAATATTATCAACGATACACAAAAATGAGAAAGTAAAAGTTACACTGTCCCAAGTACAGCCTTCTCGCACTTCACAGATAGCTATGATTTCTAGAAATCTCAGAGCACTCTATATAGCATCCGCACTGATAACAAGAGAATTAGATAAAGATTTTTCAAACAACTATTCAAAGGAAGAATTGGAGGAAGCTTTGCAAATTATACCCTCATTTATTCAAAATATTGAAAAAGTGAAGCCGAAATTTAGAGAAGGAACTTCTCAACACACACTGGCTATACGACGAATTGAGGCGTTTTATATTGCATCAGCGTTAATAGGAAGAGATTTAGGATTGTAGCGGATAATATGCTGATAAAACTGTAGGATATAGATAATTGGCTTAAACTAAATTCNNTCTTCTTATATTGTTTATGAAAATATTTTAATAAGTGGAGATTCAAGGTTTGAGGATAACGGGACTTCCACTAACAATGCACTCAAGTCCGCTTTGGCTGTAAAGGGTTAAGCCTGCGAAGATACCAAAGCACATTCCTTCACCGGCGCAAGCGCGCCAGGAGGTATTCCTTATGGGTCCGGTTCAGGAACGTCTTGAGTGCGAGACGTTATGTGAAATACCACGCAAAAGGGTTTGGAATACTATCATTCATTTCATGAAGGAGGGCTCAGAGTGAATTATAAAGATGAATATGCTGATTGGGCACAAAGCTATGATAACTTTGGCGCAATAACAGATATAAATGAAGAAGAAAAAGCCTTTTTATTAAGCATTTTCAGTAAATATAAAGTTAAGAATGCACTTGATTGTGCTTGTGGTACAGGTCCACACCTGTATTTGCTTTCAAAACTTGGCGTTGATGTATGCGGAAGTGATTTTTCAGAAGCCATGCTTAAAGCTTGTAAGGAAAATTTGTCTCAAGAAGGTATCAGTATAATAACAAAGAAAGCAGATTTCCGTTATCTTGAAAAAGTATGGATTGAGAAGTTTGATGCAGTTTTGTGCATGACTCAATCTATTGCGCATTTACATACTCATGAGGATTTGCTCACAGCTTTTAAATCAATGCGTGAGAGGCTTAATAATGGTGGTATTCTTATTATGACCCAGGGAACCACACATCTTACGTTACAGGATAGATTCCGGTTTGATCTTGTAGTAAATAACCAAGATTTTTCAAGGGTTTTTTCACGTGACATTAGTGAAGGGTTTCAGACCATTAATATACTCGACATTTACCATAGTGACAAAGTGAGCAAAATGGAAACAAACAGTGTACATATCAAGATAATACTTGATGATAAATATAAGTCATTGCTTACTGAAGCAGGTTTTTCAAAGGTTAACATATATGGTGGATATGATATGAGTCCATACGATAAAGAGAACTCGTGGAAGCTTATAGTTGTAGCAGAAAGATAGTAATCAAATTGCAATGGTTGAGAGTATTTGAAAGAATGCCGTATTCATGTAGTGTGTCTCTGCGGGGCGTGATACTCCACATAACAAAGCCCTCACGCTGCGGCACGGCAGTCCAGGGCAGGGAGCATGCGTGCCTTGGGTTGCAGGAGATGTGTAATACTATAAGTTCGACTTAAGCAGCAACCACACCCCTTCACCGGGAGCAAAGCTCCGCCAGGGGGAAGGTCTCTGCCAGTCCGGTTCAGTGGTGTCGTGAGTGCGGAGACGTTATCTGACATATGGTGCAGATTGTCTATTAAAGAAGTACTTTTCTTATGCAATATTAGTAGAAAACTACGAACTAAAGATTATTTATATAGATTATTTATATAATCTTACCTATAAGCTGGAATTAGCAGAGGAGGTACATACATGAAAGATTTCAAAAGGTGCTATACTTTATTTTCGCTTTGTGCCTTAAACTTGTGGGCTATGCTCAATGCACTTGGATAGTTACTGTCCTGGTTGTGGGGGTGGAGCCGGTAATCAACCATGTGCAATTGCACGGTGTAGTCAACAGCGTAGCGGAATTGAATACTGCTATTTGTGTGATGAATATCCTTGTGAAAAATATGATGGTATAGATACATTTGACTCCTTTATTACTCATCGCAATCAGTTAAAGGATTTTGAGAAAGTCAAGAAAATAGGGATAGACTCCTACCAATCTGAACTTGCTGAAAAAATAGAAATATTAAAACATTTATTGGCAAACTACAACGATGGACGGCGAAAGAGTTTTTTCTGCATAGCTGTTAATCTTTTGGAACTGCAAGATGTAGAATCTGTAGCGGAACAAATTGCAACAACTGAAGCAGAATCTAATAATCTAACGCTAAAAGAAAAAGCTACACTTGTAGCAAACCTGTTTCAAACTATGGCAACGAAGCGAAATATTATATTAAAACTTAATAAGAAAGCCAGCAAGAAGTAGTAGTTAAATTCTAACTTAACTCGTTGTGCTAACTGACAAATAAACCAGTCTAGGAATATTATACCAACGCTAAAATATATAGTATCCCTGAAAGAATTA
>DPSW01000148.1 GCA_003527145.1 Clostridiaceae bacterium
CCATTACTTTTTCACTGTACATTATTATTTTCCTCCCTTTACTTTTTCATACAACGGAGACATGCTTCTGAGCCTCTGTACTATCTCAGGCAAAACTTCCAAAACATAATCTATATCCTCTTCCGTATTATCATCGCCTAAAGTCAGTCTTAGAGATCCATGGGCTATTTCATGAGGCAAGCCTATAGCTAGGAGCACATGAGACGGATCCAATGAACCGGATGTGCATGCAGAACCGCTTGAGCCTGCAATCCCCTTCATATCAAGATTCAGAAGCAAAGATTCTCCCTCAATGTATTGAAAGCAGAAATTTGCATTGTTGGACAGCCTCTTTTCCGGATGACCATTCAATCTTGTATAAGGTATTTTTTTCATAACCCCATCTATGAGCTTTTTTCTCATCTTTAGCAGTTCCTCATTATGGCTGTCAATATTCTCTGTTGCTAATTCTATCGCTTTACCGAGCCCTACAATTCCCGGCACATTCTCTGTTCCTGCACGTCTACCTCTTTCCTGTCCTCCGCCTAAAATCAGGTTCAATATCTTGGTCCCTTTTCTAATATATAGTGCTCCTATACCTTTAGGGCCATAAAATTTGTGGCCGGAAAGGGACAGCATATCAATATTATGAGCTTTTACATCTATTTTAACATTTCCAACTGCTTGAACTGCATCAGTGTGAAAATATATTTTTCTCTCCTTTGCAATCTTTCCAATCTCCTCTATGGGTTGTACGGTGCCTATTTCATTATTAGCATACATTATTGATATGAGAATAGTCTCATCAGTTATTGACGCTTTTAAATCTTCAAGGCTTACCATTCCGTAACTGTCCACTGGAAGATAGGTTACTTTATATCCTTCTTTTTCTAATTGCTCACAGGTATGCAAAACCGCATGATGCTCTATGGCAGTTGTTATTATATGATTGCCTTTATTTTTGTTGGCATATGCGACACCTTTCAATGCCCAATTATCTGCTTCAGTACCTCCGGCAGTAAAAAATATCTCTTCAGGCAAGGCGCCTAAGGCCTTGGCAACTCTCATTCTAGCTTGATCAACAAGTTTTTTGGCATCTCTTCCAAAGCTGTGAACACTGGAGGGGTTACCATAATTGATTGTAAATACAGGCAGCATTTCTTCCAAAACTTCTTGCTTGGTCCCTGTTGTTGCTGAATGATCAAGATATATTCTTTTATTCATCTTCATTTCTCCTCTTTATATTTGTATTGTTATTAAGCCTATGATAGTCATCGACCATATCCTGAAGATTTATCGAGTCAATAACGTTGTTGATGCCCTCTGTAATCTTCTCATATAATAGTCTTGTAGCACAGTAATCTGCTTTGCTGCATTCAGGTTCACCTTCCAATACACATTCCGCGGGGGCCAGTGAACCTTCCAGAATTCTTATAATTTCTCCTACTTTTATTCCTGACGGCTCCTTAGCTAATTCATAACCCCCTTGGGCTCCTCGGGTACTGGTAACAAGACCGCTTTTTCTTAGAGGTGATATCAATTGTTCAAGGTATGTATCCGAAAGTGATTGTTTATTCGCTATATCTTTCAGAGGCATTGCACCTTTTCCATAGTTTAATGCTAATTCAAGCATCATTTTTAGACCATATCTGCCTCTAGTTGACAGTATCAAAACATCAACCTCCTTTTTGAATTCCTACTAATAAACTAGGATTTCTTATTTNNTTACATATTATTTGTAATTTCCAATAATATATTAAGGCGCAGCCTAAGACCTATAGCCTTTAGCTGCGCCAATCTATATTAAATTGCCGATACAAATGTGTATCAGCAATACTTGATGTATAATAATCAATAAAAGGTTAGAAAGTTCTAACCTTTTATTGATTTGTTTAATCTTATAAGCAGTTTATCAATATTTATTCTTCTCATTTGAGCAGCCTGCTCAATCGTTAACCTTGACAATCCCCCTCAGCCGCATCCAAGTCTATCAATTTGATAAAATCTGAAGACTNNGGGATATTGTTTTATTATATCGGCTATAACTGAGTTTTTTGTGATCATATCTCTATGCATGGTATTCTATTAATCGCAATAGGGGTTTTCATCATTTATTTGAGGAGGATTAAAGTTTGGAATATCTACAAGCTCAAAAGTATCACAGAATTCTTCTTCTGAGCACTCATCAGTGATTTCACAGGTTCCAAATACAGGTATGCATAATTGAACCTCAGCATCAAATTTAATAGCAACAAAAATTCCTATATTTGTTATGAGGCTACCACCTGTAAACTCATTGTTTTCTTCATCTATAATCGCTTCGCTTAAGCATTGCAGTTCNNGATCGACAAAATGAAGCAATCTATTGAATATCTCCTCTGTTGCTCCCGGATATATTCTTCTTACGCTGAAGTTAAAGCACAATTCTCCGTTTGGTCCTTTTGATAATGCTGTTCCGGCCGGCACGCATTTTACCCTGAGCCTGATAATATTTCCTTTGAGATCCTTAGCAAATACTTGGCAGCAGCACTTTCCCGAAAACCTGAGCCTTTTCTCCGAATTTGTGGAAGCATTCTTGATTTGAGGATTTATAATCGTACAATTTCTTAGTATTAATGTGGGTTCAATGCTTCCTTTAAAGTTCTCATGGCATTCATCGACTTCAAACTCAATGCCTTCCACACATTCTCTTAAAACGAATTCATCAAATACCTTCTTAACTTTTACACATTCTCTGAATACCGTGGTTTCCCCCATGGTTATTGAACCAGTGCATTCTACCTGAGGCAATGGCATATATGAACACCTTCCTTACATGATTATATCTTTCATAGTACATAATATGTAAAGTTATCTTTTTTGTGTAAAGAATTTGGTTTTAATAAACAACATAAAACTATAACCAAAGCCATATAATTTTGTAGGCTATTAAAAAAGGTGGTAGTAGGATGTTCAACGCTTATGCTTATAGAGTTATTTTAGAAGCTAAAGGGAATAAATTTTTAATTTACTACGATAACTCAGCAATATATTGCAAAGCATTAGATTTTGATGGAAATACAAAAGAAACCATATTAATAGACAGCGTATATGATAGCTTTTTCTGCGCTAAATCTCAGGAGGATGATATATATTTGCTGTGTCAGGGGCGAAACAAGACTTTCTTGCTTTTAACCTTCGACGGTGAAGGATGGAATATGGAAGAGCTATCTCTCCGCAAAGACTTTGGGAGCATTATTCCTATGGGACTATTCGCATTGACTGACGGTATACATATCATATACGCAAAGAAATTACCACTTGATTTCTATTATGACTTGTTTCAATTAAGAAGGACAAAGGATGGCTGGGAAAAAAACTTCATATCTGAGATATACATCAAAGCAATGGAATTTTCAATAGATGTTAAATCAACAGGCTTTGATATGCTTCATCTGGTATCAACATTATGCGATGGCGAAATCTCATCCTTAAATTATTGCAACTATAATGCAAAAAGCGGAAAATGGATTAAAACTCCTATAATCAATCTAAACCGCAATAACATATATATAAAGATGCTGATCTATGAAAATAACCTGAATTTGTTTTGCTATAGCTTGGATAATAATATGCTTAACTTATTTTATTTCACTAAGCAGTTGAGAAGAGAACCTATCTTTTTGCTCATTGATATTATTAAGCTAAATGTTGTATCAAAAGATTCATACATGGTCATGGAGCTTAATGATGATATATTAAAAATTTGCTATGCTGATAGTGAATATTATTATGAAAACAACTATAATGTATTTTTAAAACAATGGGAAAAGTATGATCAAATACCTTTAAACCAGCTTCCTAACTTATATATTGTCAAAGAAATAAAGGATAATTTGGATTTTGGCATAGATTATAGAGAGGCAATATGTTCAATAGATGATAAGCTTGAAGTTTTATATCCTTGCAATGAATCCATGATTATAGAAGAATACAAATCAAATGATAATATAGTTTCCTCTGGCAAAGCTTCTATGATACTGGATCAAATGGATCTGCTGACAGAAAAGGTAGAAATCTTGAATAGAAAAATAAATAAATTAGAAGAAAAAAATATTTATAAAGAAGCAATGCCTAGAAAAGAAAGAATGAATGAAGCTTCCCATAAATACAACACCCCCACTCTCAAGCAAAGCAACTTCAGAGAAAATTTTATGAAATCAAGCCCCACATCAATAAAGCTTAATCACTCTCCTTTGCTATCTGGGGTTGAATCTGAAAAGCCAATAATTATAGAGGAAAGCAAAGAAAAAAATGAGGTATCCGGCGAAGAATACCCCAATAAACCAAAAGGTTTTATAAAAGCACTCACTGAATGGTTCAAATGATCCATTGAGTCTATTTATTTTTTAAATTTGCAAGATGCTTCTTAATATCCTTTTCATAGCCATTATCTGAAGGGGAGTAATATGTAATACCCAATAAATCGTCAGGCATATACTGCTGCTCCACATAATTTTGTTCGAAATTATGTGGATATTTATATCCTATGCCATATCCATGCTTTTCTGCATCTTTAAAAGCAGCATTCCTTAGATGATATGGGACAAGCCCTGTATTCTTACTTTCAACATCTTCTAAAGCTCTATCAATGGCCAAATAGGATGCGTTGCTCTTTGGTGCGGTCGCTACATAAATTGCAGCTTGAGCCAATATTATCCTTCCCTCCGGCATGCCTATCATCTTTACTGCCTCTGCTGCATTCATTGCAACAGTAATTGCCATCGGGTCAGCATTTCCCACATCTTCTGATGCACAGATAATAATTCTCCTGGCAATAAACATGGGATCTTCGCCGGCATATATCATTTTAGCCAGGTAATGTATTGCCGCATCAGGATCGGAACCCCTCATGCTTTTAATAAAAGCAGATATGGTATCGTAATGATTGTCGCCTGTTTTATCATAATTCAATGCTTTTTTTTGAATACATTCAGAAATTATATCCTTGTCAAGGACTATCTCATCCTGAGAATTTTTCTCAGTAGAAATTACAGCCAATTCTAAAGCATTTAGAGCCTGGCGGGCATCTCCGTTTGATAAAGCAGCCAGAAGCTTCAAAGCCTCATCGGTTATTGACGCATTAAAGGCTCCCAATCCTTTTTCCTTGTCCTTTAGACATCTAATGATGATTTTTCCTATCTCTTCTTCCGACAATGGATTAAGCTTAAAAACAATAGACCGCGATATTAAAGCATTATTTACTTCAAAATACGGATTTTCTGTAGTTGCACCTATTAATATCAAAGTCCCATCTTCAACGAAGGGCAAAAGGGCATCCTGCTGAGCTTTGTTAAAACGATGTATCTCATCAATAAATACTATTGTTTTTTGCCCGTTCAAGGCTCTTCGGCTTTTAGCTTCATCCACAGCTCTTTTTATCTCTTGAATCCCCGAAGACACAGCATTTATTTGCTCAAAATATGCTTTTGTAGTATTTGAAATTATCCTTGCCAGAGTAGTTTTGCCGCTTCCTGTCGGGCCCCATAATATTATTGAAGTGAGCTTATCTGCTTCTATTGCTCTATATAAAAGTTTTCCGGGGGATATTATATCTCGTTGCCCTACAAATTCAT
>DPSW01000159.1 GCA_003527145.1 Clostridiaceae bacterium
TCTCTTTCTGCCACATCTGTAGGCAATTTACAGTAATATTCAACAGGCTTTAAGGTCTCAGGGTCTCTATAAAGGCCTATATGTCCTACTTTAGCCGTAGGCACAAGGTTCAAAAGCCCATCTACCATGCCTAAGCCGGCCCTCAATATAGGAATTATCCCCAGTTTTTTCCCTGATANNCCAATTTCTATATCTTCTAAAGGGAGGTTTCTAGTAACCTCATAACCCATAAAAAGTGCAAGCTCCTCTACAACTTCTCTAAATTCCTTAACGCCTGTATTCTTGTCCCTCAAAATTGTCAGCTTGTGCTGCATCATCGGGTGGTTTATCACATGTACATTGCTATATTCTTTCATACTCTTCCTCCTTCTTTTCTATGTGGTATTCCTGCTAGTCTCTGGTATTAAGGCAGGCCGTTGGGGTCTGAATCCTCAGTTCTATCCCCCTACTTCCTATACTTTTCTTCTATATCGCTTATTTTATTGACTCGCCTTTCATGCNNCTGTTTCCAGCCAGATATCTACAATCATCTTGGCCAATTCTACGCCTATCACTCTCTCTCCCAGGGCCAGTACATTAGCGTTATTGTGTTCCCTTGATGCCTTGGCTGAAAAACAGTCTCCGCATAGTGCAGCCCTTACCCCCGGTACTTTATTGGCTGCTATGGATATGCCGATGCCGGTGCCGCATATCACTATGCCTCTGTCAAACTTTCCTGAAGCTACTGCTTCTCCCACTTTATGCCCGTAGTCCGGATAATCAACAGATTCCTCAGAATATGCACCATAGTCTTCGTATCCAATGCTCTTGCTTTTCAATTGCTTCATTATTTCCTGTTTCAGTCTAAATCCGCCATGATCGCTGGCAATAACAACTTTCAAGAAATCATCTCCTCCTTATTTAGGGTATTCCTTATAGATCAGCCCCTAGCCTCTGGCCGCTAGCTTCTGGTATTAGGGTAGGCCGCTGGGGTCTTAGGGTTTACGGGAATTCCTCCGTGAAAATCCGTGTTCCCCGTCTCTCCTGAGTTCTGAGCTCTGAACCCTGAGTTCTATAATCCTATTTGCCTATTTTTCCGATGGCTATTTCCAGATACTTCTTTATCTCATCTCTGCATTGCTTATAGGTGTCAAGGTCATAGCCGAAGGGATCCGAAATATCTCCTTCTTCACCGCCGGTTGCATATTCTATCAGAGTAAACACTTTGTCCTTTATATCCGGCATTATATTCAGTATGTGGCTTTTATGAGCTCTGGTCATAGCCAATATCAAATCAGCTTCCCGCAGCATATCGATATCAAGCTTTTGAGACCTGTGGCCCGTGAGATCAAGGTCAAGCTCTTTTACAGCCTCTATAGCATTATCTGATGCAGGCAAAGAAATATATACAGAGGTACCTGAGGATCTCACATTTACCTTACCATCCAGATTCCGCCTTTTTAACATTTCTTTAAATAGTATCTCAGCCATGCTGCTCCTGCACGTATTGCCGGTACATACAAAAAGTACATTGAACATATCTTTACACCTCAATGATATTGAAGCCTGCGGCTTTTTTCATTCTGTTCATAACCGCCAGCCCCAAATATTCTTCGCTTATTGCTTCTGCATATATGGTATCCACTGCAAGCTTATCAAATTCCCTTAACGCATTAAACAAGTTATGGGCCGCCTCAGCACTGTCCCTTCTGCTGCCTATGGATATAACGCTATATCCTGGATAACTGTCCTTGCCCTCATCCACTGTCAGTATTCCAACCTTTAGTCCTCTATCCCGGTCTTTACTTGCAAGCTCCAAGATCTTTACCCTGACTTTGGCTTCATCTCCCCTGATTATTGCCATAGGTGCCTTAGGAGCATAGTGGGTATATTTCATACCGGGAGACTTTGGGATGCTTCCCGGTTCGAGTCCTTTATCTGTTTCCACATCCCCCAATACCTTGCTAAGCTCCTCCAGGGTTACTCCGCCCGGTCTCAATACCACAGGCGTATCTTCGGAAATATCTATGACAGTTGACTCTACACCAACTCTTGTGCTCCTGCTGCAGAGTATAACATCAACCTTGCCGTCCATGTCGGCTATCACATGCTCCGGTGCAGTCGGACTTGGCTTGCCGGATATATTGGCACTGGGAGCTGCAATAGGCACACCGCTTTTTTCAATAAGGCTCAGCGCAATTTCATCGTCGGGCATCCTTATAGCCACAGTATCTAATCCTGCAGTCACTTCCCCAGGTATGGCTTTTGATTTTTTGAATATTATGGTGAGGGGTCCAGGCCAGAAAAAGGCCATAAGTTTTTGTGCTTTTTCAGACAAAGGCTCCCCTATACAATAGAGGAGCATATCATAATTGGAAATATGTACAATTAATGGATTGTCAGAAGGTCTGCCTTTGGCTTCAAAAATGCGGCTCACGGATTTTTCATCAAGGGCATTGGCACCAAGTCCGTAAACTGTCTCAGTAGGAAAAATAACGGTGCCGCCTTGTCTTATAACCGTTGCCGCTTCATCAAGGGCTTCATCATTTATATTTTTATCATCAAAATAGTAGACTTTTGTTTTCACAGTACTTCCTCCTGCGTTAAAACTACAAATATAATATCACAAAAATTCTTCAAGAACAATAAAAAACTACAATATCATTGTAACATAAAGCCCTACCAGTATTCCCACCAGCATGCCTATCGTCGGGATTCTTCCCCTAT
>DPSW01000054.1 GCA_003527145.1 Clostridiaceae bacterium
AGGGTCGCTGAAATCAGCCCGCATTAAAATACCCTGAGATTTGGGAGCTGGTGCAGCTGCAACAACTCCAAAGGTTGATAAAATAATTGACAGTATTAAAACTATTGAAATAACAGTCCTATCTGTTTTCACACAAAACCCCTCCTTGTTAAATTTGTTTCACTTATTTACTTTTTTGTTATCGAAGTAATACTATAGCCTTCTGCAGGCTCAGTTGTAATAAGGATATTATCATTTGCTTTCAAATCTTTTAATTCTATAGGAGCACCATCCTTATCAGATACAGTAACTCCTTCTGCCAATGTTAATACCTCTTGCCCTACAATTTTACCATTTTTTATTACGTTTACAGTAATTTCGTTCTTATTCAAGTTTAGAAATTCAGCATTTACTCCTTTATAGAAAGCATCTAAGTGAATTAATTCACCGTCAGGATTTGTTCTTATAAGACTTGCATTAGACATAGCTAAAGCTTTATCGAGCGGTACTATCTTCCCATTTAATTCGATAATTGCTTCGCTGTTTACGTTTAAGAAATTTGTTTCTGTAGTATACACTTCAAACATTTTTTTCTTATAGCTTACTTTAAGTATCTTTTCAATATCTGCCTGAGCAGCATCTTTATTATCAGTTATTTTTCCTTCAAATAATAGATTAGAATATCCGTCTACTATGGCAAACTTTACTTCATCATCAGGAGCTGCAGAATTAAATTCATCCTTTTCGCCTATTACCTTAAGGTCTTTACCGTTAAGATTTACTTTAATGCTGCCCTCAATAATTACCTTATCTCCAAGATCAATATATTCTTTTCCTTCCTCATTGTAATAAACATAAACACTATCTTCTGTTTCTCCTATTTCCTTTACTACTGTTGAAATATGAGTAAGTACTTCATTTGTTTTGGAATCAATGCTGGCTGTTTCTTTATTATCAGCTTTTGATTCAGTAGTATTTATTCTTAGATCTGAAACAGCTACTCTTGGAGTTCCTTGAATTTCAGCTCCCATGTTTGGTATGTTAATGTATATAAGATTATTGTTGTCAGCTTTAAATGTAGCTTTTAAACCCTTTTTAGCAATGTCCATCAAGTCCATCTCTTGATCGATTCTCATTACTTTAGTATTTTCATTGATTTTGTAAGTAACATCTTTGCCATTTACAATCATTGTTATGGATTCTTCACTAAATGCTTTTATAACTCCCACTTTGTCTTCCGGTGCTGCATAAACCGAAATAATCATCGATAATATCATTACGGTCACGAGTAGTATGTATGTAATTCTTCTCACTATTAACCCTCCTCTTTATTTTTATGCGAAGAAAACTAAACTACCCTCCTTATTCATTTTTATATATATCTCCCTCTGATTATGGAGAATATAAACATCACTATAAAAATTAGAGCTGCGATTATAAGTGTCCTACTGCGGCCTTTAAGAATCTTTGGTTTATCTTCCTGATCGATTTGGTTTTTAAGACTTTTTTTGTATTGATTAATGCATTTTAAATAATTATCATAGTCTTTGTGAGATTTATATAATACAGATAGGTTATAATAGGTCATAGGATATTTGCTGTCTTTTTCTATTGAAATGCTGTAATATTTTAATGCGTTTTCAAAATCTCCGTTTTGGTTATATATATTTGCAAGATTGCATAGTGCCGGGACATAATCCGGGTTTATCTCCAATGCTTTGAGGTACATGTTCTTGGCATCATCCAGCTCCCCCTGTATTGCATATATGGTACCAAGCTTATTTATACTTTCAAAATGCCCGGGCTTCTCTGCTAATATGCTTTCAAAAATCTTCTTTGAGGCTTCTTTCCTGTTTTGCTTTAACAGTCTGCACGCTTCCTGATAGCTTTCACTGATATTCAAAACATCACCTCCTGTAGCCGAATTGGCTAGAGATATTAGACATTTTATGACATTATACTTCCTTTTTCCACAATTTCCGCGTTGTTACATCTATACCATCTTTTACATAAATTATATATTATTGTGATATACTTTTCAAACAATTATTTTAGCTATTATATAATAACTGTTAGCAGCCGATATCCTCTATATCTATCAGCTTTATCGTTTACATATTCCTACAGCCATTTACTGAAAAAGGATTCTAGATTTTTGCCGCTGATAGATTGGCATATGCTTATAAAATCTTTTGTTGAAGCGTTTTTAAACTTATATTTACTATAATATTGCCTTAGTATCTCTTTAAAAATATCGTCCCCCAACTCCTGCCTGAGGCTATAGAGCAATAATGCCCCCTTATCTTGCACCGAGGCTTTATATTCTTCGATATATTTGAACTCGCTTAAAGGCTTATACACACCAATATCATAATCTCCTATTCCGATTAGGGAATTTACATTGGGCTCGACCTCACTCCAAAAAAAATTTCTGCCTGCCTCATCATCTTTTCGTTCAAGCTCAATAAAAAGGCCTTCACAATAGCGGGTAAATCCTCCGCCAAGCCAGGCTTCATTTATCTGATCATGACCGACGGTGTTGTACCACCATTGCCTAGCCACTCCACGGGTGATTAGACGCTTAAAGGGTTCTTTTAAAATTCTCCATTTGGTGATCTGGAATACTGAGTCATTGTAATAATACAGATCATTTATGCACACCATACCTGACAGCTCTATGCCTTGGGGGCAGTCTGCCTCTACAATTGAAAAACTTGGATATGGATAGCTGCCAAATTCCTGGTTAAAGGCTTTTATTGCTCGGATTCCGTGTTCAAGGGCTATTTTTCCGTATTTCTCATCATAACTATAGAAATAAGATTTTACTAAAATTCCATCAATGTTTTTCTCCAGCACTTTATATCTATCACAGGCTATCAGTGCAAAATTTCTTACACTATTTGCTTCAAAGCTCCAAACTGTTCTCCCGTCCTCCGCCTTTTCTTCAATCAAGAATCCTGTGCTTGCAATAGTGTATTCTTTGGGAGCTTCAATACTTACTTTATAATCTGCAGCATCACTGTAGAAAGGTTCTCCGATACTATAATATCTTTCAATATTCCAGCCCTTATCATCATATACAGCTGCTATAGGGTACCAATTGTCCAGATTGATGGTTATATCACCATATCCAAATCTGTATCTCGCAGGAGGAATATGTACTATGTACTTCATATCAAGGACTATATTTTCTGAAGGCTTTATATTANNTATTTCATGTTTTAAAGCTATTTTTCCTTTATCTGTAGCTGCCTCCAGCGATACAATATCCGTATAGCCTGGTATAAAGCGGGGATTGTATTCTTCTACCGGAGCAGTTTCCTCCGTCTTAAACGAATTAGGATACACATGAAAATATATTTCTTCTAATTCTATGCCTGTATTATTGACATATATCACTTGTTGTACTGCATTTATGATCTTATCCGCTGTATTTAGATTTGCTTTTATAATGTATTGATTNNTATTATACGGATTACTCTCAATTTTATTGATAGATGTGGTTTCCTTTTCATGTGTGTCTGAGAAGAAGGTTAAAATAAACAATAAAATAATCAGAACTAGAATACTATATTTTTTCCTCATGCAGATCACCCCACATTAGAATATTGTTATATAGTACATTTTCCCACATATTACACATATTGTACACATCTATCTGGAAATTGGCAAAAAATAAAAAAAGACCCGG
>DPSW01000267.1 GCA_003527145.1 Clostridiaceae bacterium
AAAAATAGCGATTGCATATTTGATAATACAGGAAGCAAATTTAGTATAAAGCTCCTAAGAGAGCCGGAAAAGTGGAGAATAACATTTATAGATACAGGAGAAGACACCATGACCGGCAGCAGAATAGAAAGAATCCAGCCATACATTGAAGAAGATGAATTCATGCTGACCTATGGCGATGGTATAGCAAACGTTGATATTAATGCCCTGCTGAAATATCATCGAAGCAAGAACAAGATAGCGACTATGACGGGCGTGATATCAAGGAGCCCATACGGTATGCTTCAAGTAAATGACGGAATTGCATATGAGTTTGCCGAAAAGCCTGAAACAGGCCAGATTCAAAATGGCGGATTTTTTGTTATGAATAAAGAAATTTTTAATTATATAAATGATGATGAAGGTAAATGCGTATTCGAAGAAGAACCGCTGGTAAAGCTTGTTAAGGATAGACAGCTGGCAGTATATTTGCATAAAGGCATCTGGGCTTCTATAGACACCTATAAGGATTATGTGAGCATCTGCCAAAATTGGAAAGAGATAAGAAATAAACTGTATTAGCATATAATAAATGATATCTATAATGCAGAGCTATATACTATTAATATTTGCGGGTGATTAATTATATATGAACATATCAATAATTGGTACAGGATATGTGGGGCTGGTAACAGGTGTTTGCTTGGCCTACAAAGGCCATAAGGTGTTCTGCGCAGATAAGCAGCAGCATATAATAGACAGCATAAGCCGGGGCGTATCTCCCATCTACGAGCAACAGCTTGATAGCATGCTGGCACATGTTATAAAAAATAATGATTTAAAAGCTACCACAGATTTAAATCAAGCCGTTATGGAATCTGAAATAACTATAATAGCTGTTGGAACCCCTTATATAGGAGACCAAATAGCTTTGACATATATAAAAGAAGCTGCGCATGAAGTGGGAGCCATTCTGAAAAATAAGAAGGACTATCATGTTGTATGTGTAAAAAGCACAGTAGTACCAACAACCACAGATACTATAGTGTTGCCTATATTAAAGCAGGCTTCGGGCAAAGAACTGGGAGATTTCGGCCTTGTAATGAATCCAGAATTTTTAAAGGAAGGTGAAGCGGTACAGGACTTTTTGAATCCTGATAGGATAATCATAGGCGCTATTGATGAGAAGAGCTATGAAGTTTTTAAAAATATATATCAATATCATTTTGATGCGCCAATAATAAAAGTAAATCCCAGAACGGCAGAAATGATAAAGTATGCCTCGAATTCTCTGCTTGCAACTTTGATATCCTTTTCAAATGAAATTGCTGCGATTTCTGAGGAAGCAGGCGGCATTGATGCTTTAAAGGTTATGGAAAGCGTAGGACTGGATAAACGTTTTACCCCTAAAGTGAGAGGTCAGCTTATCAAACCCGATGCAACGAAGTATTTAAAGCCGGGCCGCGGTTTTGGGGGTAGCTGTTTCCCAAAAGATATAAAGTCATTGATATCCTTTTCCGTCCAAAGAGGTTATGATCCTAAGATACTCAAGTCTGTAATAGCTGTGAATGAATTGCAGATTAAAAGAATATTATGCACCCTAAAGAAGGAACTGTCAGGAATCCAAGATAAGACAATAGCTATCCTTGGGCTGGCTTTCAAGGCAAACACCGATGATGTGAGAGAATCACAGTCCATCAAGCTGATAAGGAAGCTGAAGGAAGCAGGAACAAAGCTTAAATGCTATGATCCGGCAGCAGTGGAAAAGGCAAAGACGGAATTATTGGGCTGTGACGGGGTGGAATTTTTCAATGACTATAGGGAAGCCCTTGAAGGAACTGATGCAGCAATATTGATGACGGATTGGGAGTTCATAACCAGTATACCCTTTAGTGAATACGTAAAATTTATGAAAGCCCCCGCTGTTTTTGATTGCTGCAGGGCATTAGATCATGCTAAGGCTAAGTTTTACGGAGTTAAGTATATAGGTATAGGATTTAGAGAATGAACGAACTAATCATAATAGGCCATAACTCACAAAAGCTGTTTTTCATACCTTATATTAGACTAGAGCAGAAAGGAAGTTAAAAGCATGCATTATTATTGCACAATTGTAAGCAAAGCTTATATCCATAAAGGCTTGATGCTTTACAATTCTATAAAGAAATACGATATGGACTTTAAAATGTTTTTTATATGCATGCAGGATGAGGTTAAAGACTTGCTGGAAAAAATCCTGCAGGAAAAGGCTGTATTAATTTCTATAAAGGCTGTGGAAGCCCAAGATCGCGAGCTTGCTTCTGTAAAGGCAGGAAGAAATGAAAAAGAGTATGCATGGACTTCAAAGGCGTCAATATTTTTATACTTGTTCAATAATTATTCTGAACTGGATCATATCTTATGGCTGGATAGCGATATAATATTCTATTCAAGCCCGGAACCAATATTCAGTGAGTTGGGCTTGTGCTCGGTTTTATTGACCAGAGAGCGATTTAAAGGGAATAATATAAAGCTTAATAATGTTTATGGCATTTACAATACAGGGCTAATGGGCCTAAGAAGAGACCGTAATGCCGTTGGATTTATAAACTGGTATAGGAGGAAATGCATTGAATGGTGTTACGATAAAGTCAAGAAGGGAAAGTGGAGCGATCAGATGCATCTTAATAAAATACATGTAAACCCCGGCTGGATCGGAGTCAGCAAAAATACTGAAATGAATGTAACCCCGTGGAATATTCAAGGATGCATAGTAAAGAAGCTTGCTGATGATATATATGTAGACGGCAAAAAGCTAATATTTTATCATTATAGCGGATTTAAACCTTTGAATGCTGAAGAATTTGAATTATGCAGCTATATTGAGCTGCAAGAAGATGTGGTGAGGTTGCTGTATGTACCTTATGTAAATAGCTATAAACAGATGATCATCTATGTAAATAAATTTAAGAATGACCTTTTTAAGGGCGCAGGCCTTCAAGGATATATATAAAAAAATTATTATAAATCAAATGGAGGCTTAGTGCATGAATGAAACAATCAATAATTATTGCACCATAGTATCAAAGGAATATTTCATAAAGAGCCTGGCGCTTTATGATTCCATATGCAAACATAGCCGTAATGGCTTTCATCTATGGATATGCGCGATGGATAATGCATCTTATGACGTAATGCGAAAAATAAACCTCGCTAATACAACGATTATTGATATAGCGTCTGTAGAAAACAATTTTCTTTTGAATGCGAAAAACAACAGGAGCATAACTGAATATTGCTGGACAGTGAAAGCCAGCTTTATAAAGTTTATAATCAAACACAATAGGGGCATTGATTCAATAATCTATACGGATGCAGATACTTATCTATTTTCAGAACCATCAATGCTTTTTCAGCAATTGGTAAAGAATGATGCTTTGCTCACCTGTCATAACTTTTCGGATAAATTTTTACATCTGAATAAGCAAAAAGGAAAATATAATGCAGGAATAATTGGCTTTAAAAACAGTATCAGGGCTTTGAACATTTTGAATTGGTGGGAGGCAAAATGTGTTGAATGGTGCTATGACCAAGTGATTCCAAATAGATTTGCAGATCAGAAATACTTAGAGGTGATCCCCAGAAAGCATGCTAGGATTTTTATAGCAAAACCCTTGGTCGCAAATGCAGCAATGTGGAATATTGAAAACCGCAAACTTGAGCTCAAAGAGGAAAAAGTTTATCTTGATGAAGATATCCTTATCTTTTTTCATTTCAGCAGTTTTTTTATTATCAGTGAAAGCGAATTAGATTTATGGAAATGGGATTATCCGAAGTTGAATGAAGAAATTAGAGAAATAATTTATAGACCGTATATTAAAAGCATTTTAAAGGGAATGAGCTTGATAAAAAGGCAAGGAGAAGAATTGTCAAAATTTCTGCCGGAAAGCTATAATGTGAATTCAGCAAGCAATTATATGAAGATCGAAGGAAGTAAATCTACACTCATCTAAAAATATATAAATAAGGATTAAAAGGATTAATGAGATGGATACGGCTATTTGTTCACTGACTTCTAAATCAAGGGTTCATCATATTTTAGCATTGTACGAATCTATGATGAAGAGCAATATAAAGGCACAGTTGTTTATTTTTTGTGTAGATAAAGACTCTTATTTTATATTAAAGAAAATGGAGCTCCATGGAACCAATATTATTGATTTCTCTGAACCGGAAGAAGCGGTATTAAAGGGTATAAAGAATGAGAGAAAACAAAACGAATATTGCTGGACGCTTAAGCCCGTTGCATTGCTCTATATTTTTGATAATTATTGCACCATTGATCAAATTATATATGCAGATGGGGATATTTATTTCTTTGCAGATCCCATGGTGTTGATTAAAAGAATAAAAAGATGGTCGGTAATACTAACCACTCATAAGATAAATGAAAAGGCAAACGGAGGATTTGTTTGCTTCAGGAGGGATAAAAACGGACTGGAGGCTCTAAACTGGTGGAAGGAACAATGCATTAGTTGGTGTTATGCATATAATGATAATGGCAATTTCGGAGATCAAGGGCATCTTGATAAGCTAAAAAGGCTTTATAAAAATGTATACTATTTGAAACATCCAGGTATGAATACTGCTCCCTGGAATCAAAAACTATATGATATAAAAGTAATGGACGGCATCATATATATAAATGATTTCAGGCTTATATTCTTTCATTTCAGCGGCTTGAGGATGCTGGACAAGGAAGCTTATACGACTTGTTGGAAGTATGATGCCAAAGGTTTTGTATATGACTATTATATAGAAGTGTTAAGAAAGAAAATCAATGAAATTGAAATGCTAAGTCCAGGCTTTTCTCAATATTTCTT
>DPSW01000193.1 GCA_003527145.1 Clostridiaceae bacterium
TGGATAAATTAATTATTAGCAAAATAAATAAATATAATTCATAAAATTTCTTATTTTAAGATAAAATTGGTAAGAACAAATATTACTAGCGGCAAAGACAATAAAAATAATAAAGTGGTAACAAATACGGCTACAGATGTAAAGGCAGCTTCTGCATCAAACTGCTTGGCAAGTATTGCATTGGTTGAAGCTGAAGGCATAGCAGCCATCAAAACGCATATGGATATTACAGTATGGTTAACCCCCAGTGCGTTTAGTGCAATAGCGACGGTAAATGGTATAAGCAGCAACTTAAAGACTGCTATAGTTATTACACGCCAATCAAAAAAGCTTTTTATTGAATCTAAATCTGCTATAAAAGAGCCGATTAAAATCATAGAGATGGGGGTCGTCATTTTCCCTGTCAAGTCTAAAGCATTTTGTATAATAAACGGCAATTTTATATGGAGAAGAAATATAGTTATTGTAAGCACTGCCGATATAGTTCCGATATTGAAAAGCCTTTTTATATCAATTCTGCCTTTTTTGCTGATCACCAATATGGCATAGGTCCACTGGAATATATTAAACAGAAGATTTGCCACAGTAGCATACAGTAATCCTGCGGGACCAAAAAAAGCATTTGCTATGGGAAAACCCATAAAGCCCACGTTGGCAAAGGTCAGCNNCAGCAGGTTAATATAAGCTCCTGAAAGAGGAAATTTGAATTTCAGAAGCTTTGCGGTTATGTTTGCAAATACTATAACAGCAAAATATTGTATAAGTGTGACATAAAATACCTGCATCATGTTGGGCAGAGTATTAGAATCATAGCTTATATTAGCTGAAGATAACATTAAGGCCGGCAAAGCTATGTATAATAAAATATTGGACATAGACTTTTCCGAAGCTTTATCTATTAACTTTACTTTTTTGGCAATCAACCCAATGAACATTATAATAAAAAGAGTTGATATCTGATTAACTGCAACTTGAAGATTCATATTTCACCCCGATAATATAAATAATGTGAATAACAATAAATAATATAACATAGATTTTGATAAAGAGTCAATCAAAAACAGTCGCTGGCCTTTGGCTTCTGGTCGGTCTTAGGGTATTCCTTACAGGTCTTTTTTAGGGTTCGGCACTGAGGGATAAATAGCATAAATATTGGGGTGGGTGTATGGAGGAAAGAGCGGAGCTATATGCAAATAATAATGACCAGCTATTGAGAGATATTAGGCTATTAATAGATATCTTGACCCCCCTTGTAAGTTCGTATAGACTTCTGGTAGGGGGCGCAGATGAGTTNNGAGGATGCAATTAAAAGAGCTGATGATATGGGGGATATAATAGATGTCATTGATGAGAAATTAAAGGCTCTTATCAAAAATCTAATTAAAGGTATGGATTGCTATGATGAAAATATAATAAATATTCAATCGAGTGTGATAAAAAAAGAGGACAACGATATTAATTAACTCGTTGTGCAAGCTTTTATCAGCTTGCACAACAGATTGACTTGATCAATTCTTCGATGCTGAATTTATCCAATGAAAGCCGTACCTTATTTTCTACTGCTTTTTTCACTTTTGACGGCAGGGCAGCATCACCGAATACTATAGCTCCTATGATCATGTTATCCTTCACAAAAAACTTCATATATTTGCGATCATCTTTATTAAACTCTTCCAGTATGGTGCAGCCTTCAGCAAAAATATTTCCTATGGTAAACAAAGCAATCCCATGAATTTTTAATTGCGTAAAAGGCTTCATATCTTCATACTTCAATTGCTTTCCTGCCGCATTACACCCTGCAACTTTACCCTGGGACATGGCTATAGGCCATATGCAATAGTTGTTTCCAACGAATTCTGCTGCGTCACCCGCTGCATATATGTTTTCTACATTTGTTTCCATAAGCTCATTGACGGTTATAGCCCTGCCAATATCCAAGCCTGCATCCTTAAAGGGGCCGATGCTTGCTCTTACCCCCGTAGACAGAATCACAAAATCAGTTTCTATAATTTTTCCATCCGTCAATTTTACGCCTTCTACAACAGTTCCACCTATAAACTCTTCTGTTTGAGAATTTAGATAAATATTCATGCCTTTATTGCTAAGCGCTTCAAAAAGCAAGGAAGATGCGACAGTGTCAGTTTGCCTGGGCAGCAGCCTGTCGTTGTGTTCTATGATGTTGACCTTGCATCCGAGCTGACTTATAGACCAGGCCATTTCCAGGCCAAGCAATCCTCCGCCGATTACAGTGCAGGTTTTTGATTTTAGGGATAGCCGTCTGGCATTATCTGCATCTTCTATGGAGCGTATTGAAATTACATTGGCCAATTCGACACCTTTGATAGGTGGAGAAAAAGGCCGGGCTCCTGAAGCTATTATAAGTGCATCATAAAGGAAGCTTCCTTTATCAGTGATGATTTCTTTAGCATCTGCGTTAAGTTTTATAACTTCAATATTTTTAATCAAATTGATATTGTTTTTGCTGTACCATTCATCATTATAAGGCATCATTTCCTTTAAGCTTGTTTCTCCGGATATATAATGGGGTATTCTTGTGCGTATGTAAGTATTATAATTTTCTCGTTCAAATATGGTTATATCACAATCAATATCAGCCTCTCTTGCGGATTTTGCAGCACTGAGGCCCGCAATGCCTCCTCCGATTATCAGCAGTTTTTTATTCATATCTCACTTCTCCATTCGTATATTTCCATAATATTGTCTATTGAAAATGATTCGACATAATTATTACTATTCCTCTTATTAATTAATAATTATTATCTTATAATTTAAAATATTATTGAAGCTATATATAATAATGCAAAATTTTTCTATATGCTTCTTCCATCAAATTGTTCAAATTCTGGAGCATGCTTCCTCCGCCTTGTGCAGCTTTTGAATTTCCGCCGCCTTTTCCATTTATAATTGGCAGCACTTCTTTCAATATTGAATTCATGTTTATATCGATATCATCTGAACGGGTGAAAATAACTTGGGCTGAATCATTTAAAACACCAAACAAGGCCACGGTTTGGCTGTGATTAGTAATTTCTGATGAAAGCAGTTTAATTTCATCAGTTTTTCTATCCTCAAATATTTTAACAAGTATTTTTTTACCATCTATAGCTTTGCATTTACTGAAAAGCTCTTCAGCTTCATATTTTAACAGTGTTTTTTTAGTGTTTGTATATTCTTTGCTTAAATTTTTATGATCATTAATCAGCTTTTCCACAGCTTTATCTAACTCGTGATATCTTACTGAAAATTTAGCACCGAGGGTAAGCATAAGCATATTTTTATCTCTGTAATCCTCTAATGCTCTATTTCCGCATAGAAACTCAAACCTATAGGATTCTTTAAGCTTTTCGAAATCTATGATTTTTATTATACCTACTTCGCCGGTGCTCATAACATGAGTGCCCCCACATGGGGAGTAGTCTATATTGCCTATTTTAACTATCCGTATGTTGTCTTTAACGCTTGGATGCTTTCTTAATGGAAGTTTTTGAAGCTCTTTCTCATCAACGATCATTGTTGTTATGGGCAGATTTCTATATATAATTTCATTGGCCATATCTTCAACGAGATTGCAGCGGTTTTGGTCAAAGTCNNGAAAGCTATCGGTCTTGCCATTGAACAATTCCAGGAAGCAATGAGACAATATGTGCTGACCGGTATGCTGCTGCATAAAATCATATCTTCTTTTCCAGTTGATTTTACATTTTACTTTTTGTTGACTTAAATCTTTATTAGTTATGTGAAGTATCTGATTTTGTTTTTCAATTACCTCAGCAATCTCACATTCACCTATATAGCCTATGTCACACGGTTGCCCTCCGCCTTCGGGATAGAAGCATGTCTGATCCAGCAATAATGCGCAGCGGCCGTCATATTCGATNNATACAGTTTATTACATTGGCTTCAAAGTCTCTCAAATAAGCATTCTCAAAATATAATTTTTTGCTCATTTTCACCCTCCTGTCTTCATTATTTTTTAGTTTATCCAATTATTCTTTAAATGTAAACATGCTTGAGCAACTATAATTATCGTGTGGATCTATAAACTTCATATGACATGATGTGCTTTATCAAATTCATATAATATATTAATAAAAGTTTAGGGGGTGATGAGATGTTTAATGAAGCTATAATCATACCTGTAATAATGGCAGTGATTGAAATCCTGAAAGGTGTGGGATTACCAAAAAGGTTTGGTGCCTTAGCTGCTTTGATCCTTGGAATAGTGATTGGGATTTTCTTTTTAGATCAACCTCAAATCAAACTGAAAATATTTCAAGGAATAATTTATGGCCTTTCTGCCTCTGGATTATATTCGGGTGCAAAAAATGCAATAGAGGAGGTAAGAATGAGACGGAAATAGAAGAAATTTATGCAACGATTATTTTACCACATATTGGTTAAATAATAAATACAAAAAAAGCAATAATATATAATGCGTAAACAATACAAAAGAGACATTTTTTGGAGGTGAGTTCTAATGGATGATGAAAATACACGCAATGATGAAGCCAGAAGAAGTACAGGCGGAGGAGCCATAGGATTCATTATTAGATTTGTTGTAGCCGCGGTAGTCCTGCTCGTTACTTCCTGGTTGGTTCCAGGCTTCTCTATCAGAGGATTCTGGACGGCTCTGATTGCTGCATTGATAATCTCTGCCGTAGACTACCTTATAGGTAGAATCTTTAATTTCGATGCGGCTCCATTCGGAAGAGGAGTGTCAGGTTTTATAGTGTCTGCAGCCATAATATACTTTACACAATTTTTTGTTGCTAATATGGCGGTATCCATATGGGGGGCTTTAATAGGTGCTCTCATAATCGGGTTGATCGATATGCTGCTGCCCACGAGATTCATGTAAAACTGCCTTTGGCAGTTTTATTTTTTTATGTTATAATTTCCATATTGATACTATTACCCAAATCAATTCGTTGCATAGATCTGCATAATGTTAGAGCACCGCAGCAGATTAAATCAGGAGTAATAAATCTATGGATAATATACTTTTTTGTATTGCCTTATCTTTACTTGTGGGCATATCACTATCTTATATGATAAAGCCTGCAATGCTTGTCGTTTTAATCAGCCTTTTTCTTGCTTTGCTTTTGCTTTTTTTATATAGAAAAAGCAAAGCAAAGCTCGTTGTTTTCTGTGCTCTGATTCTATTTATCGGCATGGGTGAGTACGCCTGGTTTGCTTCATTAGAAAGCAAGCTGGACAGGTTTGGAGATAAAACCATAGAAATAGAGGCTCTTATTTTAGATAACGGAATTGAAAAAAGCAGCGGAATTATTTATAACGCAGAAACAAAGACCGTATCAGATGATAAGAAAATATATAATTATAAAGAAAGAATACTGTTTAAGAATTATGGCAAGACCATTTATAAAGCAGGAGATGTAGTAAGAGCAAGAGGACAAGCAGTGGGCTTTATAAACAGGAGAAACTTTGGTGATCAGGATTATGGCTTATACAACAGGAGCAGAGGGATATACAATCAATTTGCATCAAGAGATAACAAGCTTATAAAAAGCTCAGCAAACAATTATAAAGTCATTTTTTTATATGGACTTAGGAATAGGATTGCGCACATAATAAATTCGTCTATGCCCAGGGAAGAAGCGGCTTTTCTTAATGCCGTAATCTTGGGTGATAAACAATGGATCGATGAAAGGGACATGATCAATCTTCAAAAGACAGGCCTGTCTCATTTACTTTCCGTTTCGGGACTGCATGTATCCTTTATTGCTCTTATGCTTAATAAATTGTTTGATGTATTAAGATTAGACAAAAAAGTCAAAGGGCTTTTAAGCGGGTTCCTGCTCATATATTATGTCATGCTTATAGGTGCGCCGCCGCCGGCAGTCAGGGCTTTAATAATGATGCTGGTTATCATCGCAGGTAAAAATATGAATAGGGAATATGATTTGTTGTCTTCCGTATCATTTGCCGCAATCATAATGCTTATTTTCAATCCGATGCTTATTCATAATTTGGGGTTTATAATTTCATACGGCTGTATTTACTCAATAGTTTTTTTATATGATCCTATATATAAAAAGATAAAGAGTATTCCCGTACCGCCATCAATCATCAAATCCGTTTCTTTGTCTGTGGCTGTCCAGATCGGGATAAGCCCTATATTGATCCATAGNNGTACCATTGACTTTTGCAATATTGGCAATAGGTTTTGCCGGTGTAGCAATAGGCATATTTTTTCCTACACTTTCTATCTATGTATTAGCTTCGGATTATTATTTGATATCATTTTTATTGAAAATAGTACATATGAGCGCAGATATGATTTTTGCCGGATTTTCTGTTTCTGCTTTACCTATATATATTTATGTTATATACTACCTATCGATTATATTTATCATCAATAGGGATAATGGGATAGGCTATCATTTATANNATCACTCTTCTTTCCATAAAATATATTACAAATAAAGATATGAGAGTAGTATTATTAGATGTGGGACAGGGAGATGCAATATTGATAACAACTCCTAAAGGTAAAAACATTCTGGTAGATGGGGGCGGCTCCGGAGCTAAGGGCTGTTATTACTACGACATAGGCTCTAAAATAACGGTGCCCGCCTTGCGAAAGCTCGGGGTATGGGGGCTGGATACGATTATATTGTCCCATTGCCATGAAGATCATCTGGAAGGGNNAGTGAAAAATGTGCTGCTGCCCAAAGTGGACTTTGAAAATGAAAGCCTTCGCAGCCTTATAGATGTTTCGAAAATAAAAGGCTCAAGGCTATTTTATGTCAACGAAAATGATAAACTGATATTAGAGAATGATGTATTTATAAATATTTTATCACCACAACGAAATATTATAATGGGAACTTCCTCTGATGAAAACAACAACTCAATCGTTTTCAGATTGGTCTATAAAAATTTTACCATGCTGTTTACAGGTGATATTCAAGAGGAAGCTGAGGTGGCATTGGCGGGTAAGCATATAAATTCTGTAGTGCTAAAAGTCCCTCATCATGGCAGTTCCACTTCTTCTTCAAAAGGATTTATTGAAGAAGTCTCTCCCAAGATTTCTCTGATATCGGTGGGACAAAACACTTACGGTCATCCTTCCTATGAAGCCATGGAGAATATTGAGGAAGTTGGATCAAAGATATACAGAACGGATAATAACGGTGCAATCAAAATAATATCCGACGGATTAAAGCTAAAAATAGATAGTGTAAGATAATAATATATATAAGGCAGGAGGAATAAAATGTACAGGTCTTTTATCAATAGTCTCAGATCGGGAGATGTAAGCAATATTTACTTGCTGCACGGCAGTGAGACATACCTTTTAGATAAAGCCGTTGAAGAGATGACAGCTTATTTAATAAAAGATTTTCCGGAAATAAACCTTACTATTTTTTAAGAGGATAGCTTTGACTTATCTGAGCTTATAAATGCTTGCAGCACTATGCCCTTCGGCGGCGATAAAAGGCTTATAATAGTTAAGGACTTTGCAGGGCTTGTTTCAAAATCAAAAAAAACTTCTGAAGAAGGGACTGAAGGATCAAAGGAGCCAGATAAAGCAGGCGGCTTTGGTTTTATATCCGAATTGCCGGATACAGCATGTCTTGTATTTGTAAACTATGCTGAGGCAGACAGAAGAAAAAAGCTATACAAGGATATAAATAAAATTGGGAAGATCTATGAATTCGGCAAAATCAGCAAAAGCGATTTAGTACAATGGATCAAGGGGCATTTTACAAGAGCCGGAAAAGAAATTAAACCTATGGACTTGGAGTATTTTGCTGCTAATACAGGTTATTTGGATAAGAACAGCGATATGAACCTTTATCATGTTCAAAATGAAATAAACAAGACCCTGGCTTATATTGGTCAAGATAAAGCTGTTACTCAAGATCATTTAGAGAAACTATTTCCCAAGAGCTTGGAGAATGATATTTTCAAGCTGATCGATGCTTGCTGGGAGAAAAATATCTCAAAAAGCTTGAAAATATATAATGATATGCTTTTGTGCGGAGAATCATCCTTCAGTATTCTTGCTATGATATCAAAAGGTATAAAAAATCTGATCAGGATAAAGGAGCTAAGGAGCCGCGGATTGGATGGAAAAAGCATATCCGAAAAGGCCAAAATACATGAGTATACCGTTAAGCTGTATATGAAGCACACTGATAAGATGAATTACCCCAGCCTGGAGAATGCTCTTGAAAGATGCCTGATATGTGAAAAAGATATAAAAACGGGAAGATCAGGTGAGCGCCTTTCCTTTGAGCTGCTATTTGCTTCCTTGTTTGACGAATAAGTATGTAAAAACCCTGGCAAAATGCCAGGGTTTATATATTACATTGCAGCTTTCAACTTGTTTGAAAGTCTGGATTTTTTTCTTGCAGCAGTATTTTTGTGAAGTGAACCTTTAGCGGCAGCCTTATCGATCATGCTGACAGCCTTTCTATAAAGGTTCTGAGCTTCCTCAAGATTTCCGCCCTTTACAGAATCTTCGAATTTTTTTATTGAAGTTTTCAAGGAGGAAATAATCATCTTATTCCTGCGAGTTTTGAACTCTGCAACTTTTATTCTTTTAATTGCGGATTTAATATTAGCCAATACATTCACCTCCTTCAAAAATCAATTAACAAATGGTATTTTATCACACGGCATGGCAAAATGCAAGGGAATACTAAAAAGTATTGTGTCATTATATTATGCATATAATACAGATAATTAATATGTTGTTCCGGATTGGCGGAGATTTGCATTGATTTTAACATCAGTCAACAGAATCTATCGGCACAGCAAGTTAATTATATAAAAACAAAGGATTTGCATGGAGGGAAAGAAATGATAAATATAAGGACGGACTTAGCTTTAGAGGCCAAGGAAATACAAGAGGGAAAGGGTAATAAGGATATTCCGGGAGTTATTGTAGATAATGCCGGCACCGAGGATATAAAAATAACAAGGGTTAAAATTGAAGAGGAAGCAGGCTCAAGGATGATGGGAAAGCCCGTTGGAAATTACATAACCTTGGAAGTTCCCAGGCTGAAGGAAAAGGATATTGATTTAATGGAAGATGTGAGCAGAGCATTGGCTAAAGAGCTGATAAGCCTTGTTAAGCTTAATGACAATTCAGTAATTTTAGTGGTGGGCTTAGGAAATTGGAATATTACTCCCGATGCCTTAGGACCTAAGGTGATAGAAAAAATAATGGTCACCAGGCACATGACGGAATTTTTACCGGAACAAATAGATGAGGGCGTGAGATCGGTTTGCGCTTTATCTCCCGGTGTATTGGGCATTNNAAGCGAAATAATACTCGGCGTGGTCAACAGAGTTAAACCTGATCTTGTCATTGCAATCGATGCCTTGGCTTCAAGGAAGCTGGAAAGGGTCAATACTACCATTCAAATTGCAGATACAGGTATAAATCCGGGTTCAGGAGTAGGCAATAACAGAAAAGAACTGAGCGAGAAGAGCTTGGGAATACCGGTTATTGCCATAGGTGTGCCTACTGTAGTGGATGCGGCTACTATGGCAAATGACACAATAGACTTGGTCATCGATAATCTTATAAAAGAAGCCAGAAAGGAAAAAAACTTTTATGCNNAGATGACATTAATAAATGAGGTTTTGTCGCCCCGTATGGGAGATTTAATGGTAACACCCAAAGAAATAGATGATTTTATAGAAGATATTTCTGATGTAATAGCAGACGGACTGAATATTTCATTGCATCCGGGCATACACATGGATGATGTACACAGATTTTTAAATTGATCTATGTTTTTATCATAAAAGTATTTAGCCGGCATATAAGTTAGAATATAATACATTTCTCTATTTAGCTTCATACAAAGTAAAGTGGGGTGTAGACATTTGAGTTTACAAAGGAGATCTAGGAATAAAGGTTTTTTGGGGCTTGGTTTGCTTTTATGCTGTATCCTCTTGATCTTTTTGACTGTGAATAAAAGCATCGGAGAGCCTGTGGAGGCCTTTAGCAGTCAAGATGTATATAAGGATATAGATAAAAACAATAGCGGCAGTTTGCTTATTTTTATTCTAAATAACTCCATACCAGCTTTGAAAGCAGCTTATGAAGGGTACATGGGAGAAAAGGCGGCAGGGATGGATAGCTTTATTTCGGACACTGTGGCATCAATACCCGCCAAGCTCTTAGAAGACCCCTTTACCNNGCAGCTCAATCCATGGAAGAAAAGATGCCTGATATAAAAAGCTTTTCTGATGCTCCTGAAGGAGATATTTTTTTCAGCGAAGAAGATGAGTATAAGGCTAAGGAAATGCAAGCGGGCGAGGATGCGAAGGCAACCACCGGTGAAAATGAGGAATACGATGCTGATATACAATCCCCGGAANNATGCCCAATACGGCATCTAATTACCATACCTTGACTGAAAAATATAATGTGGTTTCTACGGGAAGTACACTAGCCAGAGTGCTTCAGGATAAATATAAGTATAAGGTCATTCATGACAAGACTTATCACGATAAAGATTCTTATGCATATTCCTATGGAAATTCTTTGATGACCATTAAAAAGCAGACAAGTAAATATAATTCGATAAAATTTGTATGGGATATACATAGGGATGCCTTTACAGTCAAAGACGACAAGCATAGGACAGCCAGAAAAAATGACTATACTGCCGTTATAAATGGCAAAAAAGCTGCAAGGATAATGCTGGTTATAGGCAAAAAAAATCCAAACTACAAGGAGTTAGAGAAGTTTTCAGCATATATAAAGAAAAAAATGGATAAACTATACCCTGGGTTGTATTTAAAAACCGAAAGAGCTAATAGCAAATACAATCNNATACTGCAGAAGAGGCGAATTATTCTGCTGAGCTTATGGGGAATGTAATGGGAGAGGTACTTATGGAACTGCAGGAGTGAAAACTGTGAGCAGGACGGAGGAAAGATTAATAAAGAGAAAGCTTAGAAGAAAGAGAATGAGAAATGCAATAACTCTATTCATGTGCTTTGCTTTTTTTGTTATTATGATATATGTAACCGATATAAAAACTTCTGCCATTATGGTAAAAAAAGACGGAAAGCATGCAGTGTTTTTTCAGCTTGAAAATAAAACGGATGTCAGAATAGATATTGCCGGTGAAACATATATGTTCAATATCCAACACATCACAAAAGCTGTTGATGATGCGCTGCACTGGTCAAAAGATGCTTATAATAAAATAGTGAAAGGTTTAGGCTCTTGAACCTGAATGACTTCAAGGGCCTATATGTTTTATGGGATTACATATTATATACTTTTATGGTAAAATGATTTATGCTATAATTTAAAAGATTTTAAATTATATTTGTTTAGTTGTATAAGGAGGAGTCCATATGATAAAGGACAGGCAAAAACACATAAGAAATTTTTGCATTATTGCCCATATAGATCATGGCAAATCAACCCTTGCAGATAGATTGATTGAGAAAACCGGAGTAATAGCGGTAAGGGACATGGAATCTCAGGTTTTAGATAATATGGATCTAGAAAGAGAGAGAGGCATTACTATTAAGCTTACATCTGTCAAGCTCAATTATAAGGCAAAGAATGGAGAAGAATATATATTCAATCTCATAGATACTCCGGGACATGTTGATTTTACTTATGAGGTATCGAGAAGCCTGGCAGCATGCGAAGGAGCAATAGTAATCGTAGATGCTACCCAGGGAATAGAAGCTCAGACTCTGGCTAATGTATATCTGGCTTTAGACAATAATCTTGAACTGTACCCGGTGATCAATAAGATCGATCTGCCAAGTGCAGACCCTGAATTTGTTAAGAAAGAGATAGAAGATGTAATAGGCCTGGATGCGGAAAACGCGGCTCTTATATCTGCTAAGGAAGGTATAGGGATAGAGGAAGTTTTGGAAGGAATAATAAAGTATATACCTCATCCAAGCGGAGACGAGGATGAACCTTTAAAGGCTTTGATATTTGACTCGTTATATGACAGCTACAAAGGTGTGATTGCCTATATAAGAGTTTTTGACGGTAAAGTAAGCCCGGGAATGAATATAAAAATGATGTCCAACGGGGCTGTATATGAGGTTGTAGAAGTGGGAACATTAAAGCCCGCAATGGCGCCTTGCAGCGAATTGCTGGCAGGTGAAGTAGGATATATAACAGGAAGCATTAAAAATGTAAGAGACGTACATGTCGGCGATACAATAACAAATGCACAAAACCCATGTCTTTCACCTTTGCCCGGCTATCGAAAAGTAACTCCAATGGTTTACTGCGGTATTTACCCTGCTGATGGAGCAGATTATAATGATTTAAGAGATGCATTGGAAAAGCTGCAGCTCAATGACGCAGCCTTACTGTTTGAGCCTGAAGTTTCCGTAGCTTTGGGATTTGGTTTCAGATGCGGCTTCTTGGGACTTCTTCATATGGAGATCATTCAAGAAAGGCTGGAAAGAGAATATAATCTGGATCTGGTCACAACCGCTCCCAGCGTAATTTACCATATAATGAAAACCAATGGAGAAATGGCGGAAGTATCGAATCCTACAAATATGCCATCTCCCTCAGAGATAGAATATATGGAAGAACCTATAGTGGAGGCTTCTATTATGGCTCCTACCGAATATGTGGGAACAATAATGGAATTGTGTCAAAACCGAAGGGGCATATTCAAGGATATGAAGTATATGGAAGAGACCAGAGCGATAATAAACTATGAACTGCCTCTGAATGAAATCATATATGACTTCTTTGACGCACTGAAGTCAAGGACAAAAGGATACGCATCCTTTGACTATTTGCTTAAGGGGTATGCAGAATCCGATCTTGTTAAGCTTGATATATTGCTGAATGGGGAGACTGTTGATGCTCTATCCTTTATAGTCCACAAGGAAAAAGCCTATAACCGGGGAAGGGCCATGGCTGAAAAGCTTAAGGATGTAATTCCCAGGCAGATGTTTGAAATACCTATACAAGCTGCCATAGGCCAAAAGATAATAGCGAGAGAAACGGTTAAGGCGTTGAGAAAGGATGTTCTGGCGAAATGTTACGGCGGAGATATTTCCAGAAAGAAAAAGCTCTTGGAAAAGCAAAAAGAAGGAAAGAAAAGAATGAGACAGGTTGGAAGCGTGGAATTACCACAGGAAGCCTTTATGTCGGTTCTGAAGCTTAATGATTAGGTGAATCATATGAAAAAAAGCATTGGACTATATGTTCATATACCGTTTTGCCAGAAGAAATGCATCTATTGCGATTTTAACTCATATGATGACAAGGCTATATATGAAGATGCGTATATTGATGCATTGATTAGAGAATTAAAGTATTATTCAGATCAGCAAAGCTATAATTTTAAAACCATTTTTATTGGTGGGGGAACCCCCACCATTATTAATCCCGAGAATATAGCAAAAATAATGAAAACCATAGAAAAAAACATTGAAAGGGAAGCAGAAATTACGATCGAATGCAATCCCGGTACTGTTGATAAAGCTAAAGTAGATATTTACAAAGCTATAGGGATAAACCGGATAAGCATAGGCTTACAGGCTTGGCAGGATGANNTTATTTAGAAGCTCGGGCTTTAATAATATAAATGTTGACCTGATGTTTTCACTTCCGGGTCAAAGCTTGAATATGTGGCTTGAAACATTGGACAATGTTTGCCGCTTGGGAGCTGAACATATATCATGCTATAGTCTGATAGTTGAGGAGAATACTCCTATTCATTCTTTAATTAAATCAGGCGTATTGAATATCCCTGATGAAGATCTGGATAGGGATATGTATAAAGCTGCAAAAGCTGTATTGAGGAATTATGGCTTAAAACAGTATGAGATTTCTAACTTTGCCAAAGAAGGATTTTGCTGCGGGCATAATTTGATTTATTGGAGAAACGAAGAGTATGCGGGTGTGGGCGCCGGAAGCCATTCTAAAATTGACGGCAAGAGATTTTGGAACTTCAGCGGCTTGGATGAGTATATAAAAAATATTGAGGCAGGGAAAGCTGCTGTTGAAGGCAATGAAGATATAAGCATTAAGGAAGATATGTGGGAAACAATAATACTGGGGTTGAGATTAAACTCAGGCATAGGCATATCTGATTTTAATGCTAAATATGGGATCCATTTCATTGAGGAATATGGCAATGCCTTATCTAAGTTGATTAAAGACAGCCTTATAGTAGTACAAGATGATAGGGTAAGATTGACGGCTAAGGGCCAGGATTTATCAAATAAGGTATTTGTTGAATTCATGCAGTGAAAACAAATTTTTCAAAATGCTATTGACAAAAAAATGTTACAGTGATATTTTAAAAACAGAATTAGCACTCAGTAGTGAAGAGTGCTAACAAGGATGGTGAGGTTTATGTCACTCGGAAGCCGGAAGCAGCTTATTCTACGGGCTATAATTGAAGATTACATCAATACTGCGGAGCCGGTAGGTTCAAGGACAGTATCCAAAAAATATCTCACAGATNNAAGAAATGAGATGGCTGATTTGGAAGATATGGGCTATATTGAGCAGCCTCATACTTCAGCCGGCAGAATACCGTCAGACAAAGGATACAGATTATACGTAGATAAATTGATGAGCCAGAAGACCATTAATCAACAGGATTATGAATTTATCAAGAATGAGTTCCTGGATACTATAGGCGAGATTGACAGGCTTATTAAGCATGCATCAAAATTATTGTCGGGCATGACTAAATATGCTTCCATTGCTATGGCGCCTCAGTTCAGAAAAACCTGCTTAAAACATTTACAGCTCATCAAGGTGGATAGCAATAATATACTGGCTGTAATTGTAACCGATGCAGGGATAATAAAAAACAGCGTGCTCAGAACTGAAACCGATATTGAAATTGATGCTCTTGATAAAATATCCAGGATATTAAATGAGAAGCTATTAGGCTTATCGATTGAAGAACTGGTGAGGATTGATTTTACTGATCCGGATAATGGAATAAGCGGTTATGAACAGATATTTGCGAAGGTTTTGCCGGAATTATTGCAAGCCCTCAAGTATTCGGAAAGAGCAGAGATATATTATGATGGAGCGGCTAATCTGCTTGAACTGCCTGAATGTAACGATATACAAAAAGCCAAGGACTTTTTAAATATTCTTGACGAAAATGAGCTGCTGTTTGATATATTGAACGATGTATCTAAGGATACTACTGTTATTATAGGCAAGGAAAATAAGGTTCACCAGCTGAAGGACTGCAGCTTGATCACTGCAACATACAGTTATAACGGCAGGATAATAGGATCGATAGGAGTATTGGGTCCTACAAGAATGAAATATTCCAAGGTTATTTCAATAGTGGATTGCTTGACACAAAACCTCAATGATATTTTGACACAGATAATTAAAACATAGGTAAAATATTTTAAATAATATGATTGATGGGTGGGCTGAAAGATGAAAAAAAAGCAGGACAATGATTTGAAGAATAAGGATAATCTCGACATGCAAAATGAGGAAGTGAATTGTGAACGGCAAAATGAAGATTTGTCGGATGAAAATGAAAGGCTGAAAGAAGAGATTAAGGCTAGGGAAGATAAGATTAAGGAATGCGAAGCTGCTATAGAGGAGTGCAAGGATAAAAATTTGAGGCTCCAGGCGGATTTTGACAATTACAGGAAAAGGGTATCAAAGGAAAGAGAAGAAATGTTCTTTAATGCCTTAGAAGACATTATGTGCCAGCTTCTCCCTATAATAGACANNAAGTATGTTGAAGGCTTGGACATGATTTATAAGGATTTTCTGATGACCCTGAACAAGAACGGTCTGGAGGAAATCGAGGCTTTAAACTGTGAGTTCGACCCTAACAGACATCATGCTGTAATGCAGGTGGAGGCCGATGAGGAAGATGAAAATCAGGTAAAGGAAATTTTTCAAAAAGGCTATATGCTCAAAACAAAAGTTATCAGGCCGTCAATGGTTAAAGTAGCGATTAAGA
>DPSW01000032.1 GCA_003527145.1 Clostridiaceae bacterium
GGTAAGTTCGTGACATTCGGAGAAATAATGTTAAGGCTTTCTCCTATTGGATATGAAAGATTTGTTCAAGCAAATAAGTTCAATGTTTTTTTTGCAGGAGGAGAAGCCAATGTGGCTGCATCTTTAGCAAACTATGGCCTGGATAGCCATTATGTAACAAAGCTTCCCGCTCATGAAATAGGACAAGCTGCCATAAATGAAATGAGACGCTTCGGTATAAAGACCGATTACATAGTCAGAGGCGGAGATAGAATAGGCGTATACTTTTGTGAGAAAGGGGCTTCCCAAAGGCCCTCCAAAGTCATATATGATAGGGCAAACTCTGCTATAGCAGAGGCCAAAAGAGATGATTTTGATTGGAAAAAGGTATTTGAAGGAGTTGAATGGTTCCACTTTACAGGAATAACCCCTGCATTATCCGATAATTGCGTCGAGATCACATTAGATGCTTTAAAGGCTGCAAAAGAAGCAGGGGCCACGATCAGCGTTGATTTAAACTATAGAAAGAAATTATGGAGCACAGAAAAAGCGGGTAAAGTTATGGCCGAGCTTGTCAAGCATTGTGATGTTGTAATNNGATGCGGAAAAGGTATTTGGAATAAAAGCCGGGAAAACAGATGTAACAGAAGGCAAGTTGTGTGATGAAGGCTATAAGGCAGTAGCAAAAGAACTGTATGATAGATTTGGTCTAAAATATGTTGCCATCACTTTAAGGGAAAGCTATTCCGCTTCCGATAACGGGTGGTCGGGCATGCTATATGACGGCAAAAACTATTATAAGTCAAAGAAATATGATGTTCATATCGTTGACCGTGTTGGCGGTGGGGACTCCTTCTGCGGCGGCCTCATATATGGACTTTCCTCGGGTATGGATAACCAATCCGCTTTAGAGTTCGCAGCAGCTGCTTCTTGCTTGAAGCACACTATTGAAGGTGATTTTAATATGATGTCCGTTGATGAAGTGATGAACCTGATGAAAGGCGACGCTTCCGGCAGGGTACAAAGATAAAATGCGTTATAGGGAGGTCAATAGCTTATGCTTTCTTTAGAACATATAGGCATATGCTCAAAAGATACAATATCCTTAAAAGACTGGTATGTAAAATATTTCAATCTGGAAATAGTCTATGACAATAAAAAGGAGAAGCCTACTTATATTTTAAAATTTCCTGATGGAGGATTGATGGAAATATACTCTGCAGATTTTAGCAATGAAATATGCGGCAATAAACATCAGGGCATAAGGCATCTTGCCTTTGGCAGTGACAATATAGAAGCCGAATACGAAAGATTAAAAAACGAAGTAAAGATCGAGAAGCCCTTAGAAGCAAATGCAAAAGGAGTAAAAACCTTTTTCTTCAGAGATTTGGAAGGAAATCTTATACATTTTGTTCAAAGACCTTCTGCTCTTTGATTATAATGATAAAAATAGAGTGGTATCCGGCAAGTTCTGGATACCACTCTATTTTTACTTGCTCGACAGCTTTATCATATTATACAGCAGGCTGGTTCCAAAGCCTACTCCACCCTTTATACAATAGGGCAAATCTTCTTGAGCCCAGTTGGTACCGGCTATATCTATGTGGAGCCAAGGCTTATCCTCTACAAATTCCTGTAGGAAAAGTCCTCCGAGTATAGTACCTCCCCCTGCACTGCTGCCCATAGCACTGTTTTTTATATCTGCTATACTTGAGTTCAACACATGCCTAAGCTCTCTATCTGCAGGTAATCTCCACACTTTCTCGCAAGAAATTCGGGATGCCTTCTCTGCAAGCTTTGTCAATTCGTCATCATTGGAAATTATGCCTGCAGTTTTATTCCCCAGAGCTGTAATAACTGCTCCTGTTAAGGTGGCTATATCTATTACTTTGTCTGCCTTTTGTTCTCTTATGGCATAGGTTATGGCATCTGCTAATGTGAGCCTGCCTTCTGCATCTGAGTTATTCATTTCTATGTATTTCCCTGCCATGGACTTTAGGATATCCCCGGGCAAATATGCATCTCCTGATATCCTGTTTTCGCAGGCTGCAATTATGCCTACCACATTTGCTTTCAAGCTCATTTGTGCAATAGCTTTCATAGCTCCTATCACTGCCGCAGCCCCGCTCATGTCTCCATGCATAGTTGGGAGAGAAGAAGGGGGCTTTAAGGAATATCCGCCGCTGTCATACATTACACCTTTGCCCACGAGCCCTATTATTTCCTTGTTGTCTCTGTCTCCAAAGTATCTCATCACTATCAGCTTGGGGGTGTTTACCGAGCCTTTACCTACTGCAAGAAAAGCATTCATGGCCAACTCCTCTATATCCGGCTTGTGGAAAACCAAAACCTCCATATTGCATTTTTCCCCGATAGTCTTGGCTTCCTCTGCCAGCTGGGCAGGAGTCATAAACATAGGCGGCTGATTGATCAAATCTCTGGCTATCGTTGTACTTTCAGCGCAGATTTTGGCTTCCTTTAAAGCTTCTTCAAACCTATCAAAGGAAGCTTCAAATTCGATTTTCTCAACGGTATTTATTTTTGCTTCTGATTTATAGCAATCAAAATCGTAATTTGCCAATACTGCCGCTTCGCATATTTTCTCTGCAATTTCATAGTCCTTTGCACATGCTTTGGCGTTATCAAGCATGACCCTGACGATCTTTGCCTTTAAATCCTTGCAGGCTGCAAATGCCTTTGAAAAAGCTATAAATACGGATCTATTGTCTGCTTTTCCCTCCTCACCTAGACCAACAAGCACTACATTGACGATTTTATCCTCCCATAGCATAGAAAGCTTATATATCTCTTCACTTTCTCCTTTGAACAGTCCTGCTTTTGTGGCGGCATCCACTGACGATGCTATGCCTTCGGGAATTGAAACAGCCAGCTCCATAGCCTTACCGAAAGGAATTATCAAAGCATCATATTTTGTATCCTGCTGAGTTAGTTTTATTAACTCCATATGTAACACCTCCTGATTTCTGAATTATCATTATTTTTAAGGCATATCTCTGATTCCTTTAAAATTTCTTCCAGCTAAAAAAAATTTATTTTTCTGCTTCTTCTCTGTATTTAAAATAGCATTTAGGGCATAAAGATTCATACTCCACCCTTCCTGCACTTTCTATAGCTACTTGATCGCCTTCGAAAACAAATTTTCCGTTAATTTTTCTTCCGTTCAACATTGCCTTTTTGCCGCATTTGCATATAGTTTTAAGCTCCTCGATGCTGTGAGCTATGAGCAAAAGCCTTGTGCTGCCTTCAAAGCCTTCCATTCTGAAATCGGTTCTAAGTCCATAGCATATTACAGGTATGTCCAGTTGGCATGCAATCAGAAAAAGCTGGTCTATATGATAAGCCTTCAAGAATTGTACCTCGTCCACAAGCAGACAATGAAGCCCTCCATTAGCTTTTACCCACGTTTCCACAATATCATATATATTGTCTTCTTTATGTACAAGATAGTCTGCTTTGCGTGTGACGCCAAGCCTGGATACCAGCAATTCGCCGCCTTTGGTATCTGACATCGGCTTTAT
>DPSW01000485.1 GCA_003527145.1 Clostridiaceae bacterium
CGTATATATTTTTTTACTGAGTTTTTTATGAATACAGGATATGATGTTAGACTTTTTCCATCATTTGGGGGGGAGTTTATAAGCGATGTTGATCCTCATTATGTATACAGGCCAGAAGTGTTTGAGGTGATAAAGGAATATAAGAATACTAATTCGATACCTGAATCTATAGAAATCAAAATTCGAAGCCTTATCGAAGCACAATACAATTATTTCAAGCAGAATGGTAAATATGCAACGTGTAATGAAGAACTATGCGCAACAAAAGAAGTTACTATAGAGGGCAATGATAGTACATATAATATATATATAGATTGTGGTAATTATAAAATTGGATATAACCATTTTATCGGAAATATAAGGAAGATAAGAAAAATTCCTGATAATGTACTTGATATGAGTGCAGAACTCGCTATACTTAAATACATTAAGAATGGCCTTTTCAAGGACTCTTTTTATCTTTCAAGCTATCCTGATGTAGATATATCAAGTTATGTGAATAGTAATGGAGAAATGATAATTAAGGCTGTAAATAAAAAAGAGAATAAAAGGTATGAGTTAAATAAAACTACAGGTATTCTTTATAGTGTAAGCAACATACCATTTGAAACAATTACAAAAGATCAGCTAAATGATAATGCCTTTGATTTTATTAAATATAAACAAGTAGTTTTTGATTATACTCCGTTACTAACCAATGTAAAGCGTTATTTACAAGAGGATAGGCCTGATATAGTATACGTTGCAGACTTACCAACTTTACCAATTGGTAATATTCTTAAAAAAGTTACAGGGTGTAAACTGATAATTGATTGTCATGAGTGGTGGAAAGAGCAAAGTGTGCTTTGGGAACCCCATATGAAAGCTAAAATAGATATTATAGATGAATATGAAAAAATGCTATATAATGAATGCGATATGCATATAACCGTGGGAAAGCACTTGGCTAATAGTATGAGTAAATACTTCAATTNNTACTATATATTCTTGTTTAAGTGATAGTCTAACGATCAATTCTGATGAAAAGGAAGAGAACTTCTGGGAGGGAAGGTATGGTTTACCAAAGGGAGCAAAAGTGTTATTGTTCCAAGGTTCTCTTACTACTCTGCGTAATTTGGACAATCTTGCTAGAGCCACCAGATATTTTGATGATGGAATATATCTTGCTATTGTTGGTGGTGGCTCTTATGAGACGAAGTTTAGAAGAATATTGAGGGATGAGGGTAAAGAGGGAAGAGTAATCTTTGCAGGGTGGGTTCCTCAAAAAGAATTAATGCAGTATACAATTAATGCTGACCTAGGTATTATTCCTTATGTTGCAGTTAATGAGTATTTTTCCATGTCACTTCCCAATAAGGCTATAGAACTATTTAGTGCGTGTTTGCCTATAATATGTGATAAGACTCTTAAAGAGGTATCAAAAATTGTATCTGATAATAATGTAGGTGTGGCAATTAATTGCTCTGATCCAGAAGAGATTGGAAGAACTGTTAATAAATTATTTAAAGAGGACAAGCTATTACAAGTCTATAAAGAAAGTTATATTGATTGTAGAGATTTATTTTCTTATAATAAGCAAGCAGATGAATTCTCTAAGTTATTAGATAGCAATATCAAAGGATGGAAATAGCATTTAATAAATGAATTGAGGAACTATTTATGAAAGTAGTAATGATAACAAATGATCGTAAGATTGATAGAAGAATTATACAGGAGGCAAAAAGCCTTGTAAATGACGGATATAGTGTAAGCATTATCGCATTTCCATGGACTGGTGAAGAGGACCATGATACTGAAGGTATCAAAATTATAAGAACTCTTGAACAAGCAGGTAAAAAAAGCATCTTTTTATCTGTTTTATCAATTTACTCTTTGTTCAGAAAGCAACTTTTTAACAATCCTAAGTTAATGTACAAGATAAGAAATCATGTAAATGGCTATTTAATGGATGTACAAAAGTATTTTGAAAACTTTTTGCTTGATTTGGCAGTTAAAGAGCATGGCGATATATATCATGCACATGATTTGCCAAGTCTTTCATCTGCATACAAAGCTGCAAGACTTTATAATGTACCATTAATATATGATTCTCATGAATTATATTGTGGCCAGGAATTTGGCAAATTAGAAACTGCAACATGGAGAAGAATAGAATCAAGTCTAATATGCAAAACGGATGCAATAATAACAATAAATGAATCGATTGCTGGATTATTAAAAGAGTGGTACGGATGTGCTGAGCCAATTGTTATAATGAATAAGGTAAACCCTTATAACAATTCTTTTGGTAAAGATGAAAAAATAATTCATAGTACTCTTAATATAGACTTAAATATACCTATATTGCTTTATCAAGGTAGTATTACTACATCGAGAAATATAGAAAATCTAATTTTAGCTATGAAAAAGGTTAAAAGTAATGCTATATTAGTGCTTTTAGGAGGAGGGGCTTCTAGAGAAAGTCTGTTTAATCTTTCTAAGAAAAATAATTTAGAAAAGAGAATATACTTCATTGACGAAGTGCCCCAAAGAGAACTGTTAAAATATACTTTATCGGCTGATATCGGGTTGATACCTTATCTTGGAAGTTGCCTTAATAGCTACTATTGTACACCCAATAAGCTTTTTGAATTTATATCTGCTGGAGTACCAATATTGGCTAACAGCTTACCTGAAATTAATAAAGTTGTGATCGGGGAGGGTGTTNNATTTTAATAAACCTGAATCTATTGCAGAAAGCATAGACTTAATGATTGAAGACAAAGGTGACTTGATGAGATATAGAGAAAGAATTAACGCGATAAAATATAAATATTCATGGGATTATGAAGAAAAAAAGCTGCTGGAGCTATACAATACTCTACTGGAAAAGTAAAGTGGATGGGTGATTTATATGTGCGGTATTTGTGGTATGGTAGGTAAAAAAGATGAAGAAGTTATTGAGAGAATGCTTAACAAGCTCAGACATAGGGGACCAGATGGAAGTGGAAAATATTTTAACGGAAATATGGTTAGCTTAGGGCATGTAAGGCTTTCAATCATAGATTTATCACTCAATGCACAGCAGCCTATGGTCTCACAAGATGATAGATATGCTATTGTTTACAATGGAGAAATATTTAACTATAGGGAATTAAGGGGCGATCTGGAGTCTTTAGGATATAAGTTTAAGTCGGATTCTGATACTGAAGTGTTGCTGAACGCTTATATTGAATGGAAAGAAGGCTTTTTAAGCAAGTTAAATGGTATGTTTTCCTTTGCAATATGGGATAGCTGTGACAAAGTGCTTTTCTGCGCAAGGGATAGACTGGGAGTGAAGCCCTTTTATTATTTTAAAGATGATGAGGTTTTTGTTTTTGCATCAGAGATTAAAGCTATTTTAGAGTATATGAAATTTAAAGTTAAGCTAGATGATGAAGTCATTTATGAGTATCTTATCAATGGATATGTAGATCATGATGATAAAACATTTTTTTCAGGTGTTTATAAACTAAAACCGGGCCATTATGCCACAGTAAGCCCTGATAAAAAAGTTAATATGATTAAATACTGGGATATAGCTAGCATAAGAGAAGAAAATGCGATGAATTATGCGGACTGCAAGAATAAGCTTTCAGAGCTTTTTAAAAGCTCTGTGGAGCTGCGGCTTAGATCTGATGTACCTATTGGCAGTTGTTTAAGCGGGGGTATTGATTCATCGTCTATAGTATGTACTATGAGTGATATATTGGAAGGCAGTGTTGTCAATACTTTTTCGTCGTGTTCAGAGGATAAGGCTTTTGATGAAAGAAAATATATCGAAGATGTATTGAAAAGACAAAATATAAAAGGAAATTATATATTTCCTGATTCATCAGGGTTGGTAAGAGATATTTATAGCCTTGTTTATCATCAGGAGGAGCCATTTTTAAGTACAAGCATTTTTGCACAATGGTGTTTGATGAGGAAGGCAAAAGATGAAGGTGTAAAGGTTATATTAGATGGACAGGGCGCTGACGAAATATTTGTAGGCTATAGGAAGTATAGACTCTATTATATAAAAGAGCTATATACTCAAAGAGACTTTAGTGAAATTCTAATTCAAATAATAAAGGGCATAGATCAAACAAATTTATCCTATAATGCTAAGGCTGATTTGAACAAGATAAAGAAAATTTTTGGTCTTAAAAGTAATAATGCAGGTATTTTAAACTATTATAATAGTGATTTTATTAGCAGTTGTAGCTCTCAAAAAATAAGTATGATTTCACCAAAATCCTTAGAAGAGGCAATGTATATGGATTTGACAAGAACTTCTCTACCAGCCCTTTTGAGATATGAAGATAAAAATTCTATGGCTTTTTCCATTGAGACACGGTTGCCATTTCTGGACTACAGGATTGTAGAATTTGCAAAGCAAGTTCCTAATAAATATAAGCTACAGGGTGGATGGTCAAAGTCGATACTTAGGGATGCTATGAAAGGCGTTCTTCCTGATAGCATAAGACTAAGAAAGGACAAAATGGGCTTTGCAACTGCTGAAAAGAAGTGGCTGCTAGACCAATCAGAATTTTTTAGAAGCATATTTAATCAAAGAAAGTTCTTATCAAGCAAATATATCAATCCATCTTTAGTTTATAAGGACTTTTATGATATTATTAATAGTAACAGCTATAATCATCTGTGGAGATGGATAAGACTTGAATTATGGATGAGATGTTTTTTTAATGGAGTAGATCAACATGAAAAGATTATGGATTTTTAATCATTACGCTGTCCCTCCAGGCCAGGGAGGAGGTACCAGACATTATGATTTTGCACATGAGCTGATAAGTAGAGGTTATGATGTTACGATATTTGCTTCATCCTATAATCACTTTAATAAAAAGGATTATATAACTGATGGGGGAAGCTATGCTATAGAGGATATAGATGGTGTTAGGTTCTTGTTTTTAAGGACAAGCCCTAGGTATGAGGGCAATGGATTTAAAAGATTTCTAAATATGATGTCGTATTTTATAGGTACTTTGAGAATTTATAAAAAAATGGAGAAACCTGATGTTGTTATCGGTTCTTCGGTTCATTTATTCGCATGTGCAGCAGCATATTTTGTATCGAAATTTACCGGAGCAAAATTTATATGCGAAATCAGAGATTTATGGCCTCAAACCTTAATTGATATGGGAGCTATTTCAAACAATCATCCTGTAGCAGTATTCTTTAGATTTATAGAGAAATTTGTATATAAAAAAGCTCAAAAGATAATTGTATTATTGCCGTTAGCACATGAATACATATCAAGATATAATATAAGCAAAGAGAAAATAGTATATATACCTAATGGTATAAATATAGAACAGTTTAATATAAATGCTCAGGATTTGAGCAGCAATCTTAATATAGTAGATAAAACATTTTTTAACTGCATATATGCCGGTTCAGTTGGTCCGGCAAACAAGCTGGATAATTTAATACATGCATCAAAAATAATCTGTGATAATGGTTATGAAGATATTCGACTTTATTTGGTTGGGGACGGGCCTGAAAAACACAAAATCCAAAGGTTAGTTCAAGAATTAGAATTGGACAATATCAAATTTATTGATCATATAGATAAAAAGTATATACCAAATTTGCTTATAAATTCTGATATTCAAATTTTCAATCTTAAGGATGTAGATGTTTTCAAATATGGAATCAGCTCCAATAAGCTATTTGATTACCTATGTTCTAGTAAACCTATAGTGTTTGCCTGCAAATGTGGAAATGATATTATATCTAAAGCAAATGCGGGAATATCTATTCCTCCAGAAAATCCCAAGGCTATGGCTGAGGCATATATAAGCTTATATAAAATGCCTAAAGATGAGAGAGAAAGAATAGGGCAAAATGGTCTAGCTTATGTTAAAAGGTACCATTCAATAGATATGTTAGTGGATAAATTAGAAGGATGTATTAATTAATTTTAAGATATATTGAGGAGCATTTTTATGAAGTCAAAGTTCAAAAGGTTTTTTGATGTAAGCATGTCATTTGCACTTATTATGCTATTATTGCCTGTATATTTCATTGTGGCAATAGTAGTTGCTTTCAGCTTTGGCTTTCCGATATTGTTTAAGCAGAGCAGACCAGGCTTATATGGCAAAATATTTGCTATATATAAGTTTAGAACCATGTTAAATTCAACTGATAGGAACGGAANNACACCTGTGGGTAAACTTCTAAGAAGTACAAGCCTAGATGAGCTTCCGGAGCTTTTTAATGTATTAATAGGAGATATGAGCCTTGTAGGACCAAGACCTCTGCTTGTTGAATATTTAGATAAATATACACCTGAGCAGGCAAGAAGGCATGAAGTGAGGCCTGGTATTACAGGCTGGGCTCAAGTTAATGGACGAAACGCAATATCTTGGGAGGAAAAGTTTAAGCTAGATGTTTGGTATGTTGACAATTGGAGTTTATGGCTTGATTTTAAGATATTGATTATGACTGTTATTAAGGTTTTCAAAAGAGATGGCATATCATCTGAAAACCATGCTACAATGGAGAAGTTTCAAGGATACAATGATAATGGAGTTGGAATGTGATGAAGGATATTATCATAATAGGTGCCGGCGGAGTTGGACGTGAAACAATATGCCTTATAGATGATATTAATAGCATTAATCATGAGTGGAATATTATCGGTTTTGTTGATGATAACATATCTATACATGGCAAGGCTATAAATGGCCATACTGTATTGGGTGGAATTAATGTACTTAATGAATATAAGACTGAAGTATATGCGATCTGCACTATTTCAGATGGACTAATAAAAAAGAAAATTCTTGATAAAATACAGAATTCTTATGTAGTGTATCCGAATTTAATCCATCCTAGTGCTGTTATATCTAAATATGTTGAGCTTGGTAGGGGTATTATTATTCAAGCAAATTGCGTTATTACCAGCAATGTAAAGATAGGAAATCATGTTCAGTTGAACCCTCAATGCGGCATCGGCCATGATGCTGTTATAGAAGACTATGCTTCATTGTATTGGAATATAAATTTGTCAGGATTTGTTACAATAGGAGAAGGAGCTGTGTTGGGTACAAAAACTACAGTTATACAAAATAAAAAAATAGGCGAGTGGTCAGTAATAGGAGCTAATGCTACTGTTATAAATGACATACCGGCTAACTGCGTTGCTGTAGGGAGCCCAGCAAAGCCAATTAAAAATAGATTGGAGTACATATGATGAAAGTGCAATTGGCTAGACCGNNTGCAGTTGTGGAAGTGATGAAGTCAGGATGGCTCAGCATAGGTCCTAAAATTGAAGAGTTTGAAAGAAAAGTCGCTGATTACGTAGGAGTTAAACATGCCATAGGAGTCAATAGCGGTACTAGTGCTTTGCATCTGATAATTAGATCTTTTGGGATAGGTGAAGGCGATGAGATTATAACTACTCCATTTAGTTTTGTTGCATCTACAAATTGCTTTTTATTTGAGAAAGCAAAGCCTGTATTCGTAGATATTGATCCTAAGAGCCTTGAAATGGATATAAATAAAGTGGAAGAGCATATTTCTGAAAGGACAAAAGCTATACTCGCTGTTGATGTCTTTGGACAGCCAATGAATATGAAGAAGTTAAGAGAGATAGCTGATAGGCATAATCTAATTCTCATAGAAGATTCTTGCGAAGCTATCGGATCTGAGTATGGCGGCATTAAGTCGGGCTCATTAGCTGATGCGGCTTGTTTTGCATTTTACCCTAATAAGCAGATTACTACGGGCGAAGGCGGTATGATTGTCACTAATGATGATAATATAGCTGAGCTATGCAGAAGCTACAGATCTCAGGGAAGGGCGATAACAGGATTCTGGCTTCATCATGAGAGGTTANNAGGATGAGTGAAATAAATGCCGCTATTGGATCAGTACAAATGGATAGGCTGGATGATATTATTATACGAAGAAATAAGGTTGCTAATAAATATAATGAAAAGCTAAAGGGGATTCCGGGTGTTAAGCTTCCATATACATCTGAACATACTACTGTGATGAGCTGGTTTGTTTATGTTATAAGGTTAGATGAAGGCATTGATAGAGATAATGTAATGGAATATCTTAAAGCCAATGGCNNCTTATTTTACACCTATACATGTTCAACCATATATGGTTGAATCGTTTGGCTATAAGGAAGAGGATTATCCCAACACAGCTGCGGCCGGAAGAAGCTGCATAGCATTACCTTTTTATAATGATTTGGGAGATTTGGAGATAGATTACGTTGCAGATGTTTTATCTGAGGGCGTAAAGAAGTCTATAAAACGTAATGTATAGCTAAAATGAAATACTTAGAGAGTATTAATTTTAGCCTTATGAGCTATTAATTAGGACACACAATTTATAGGTAACACCATATTTGTATTAATATGGTGCTTTTTGCAATATAGTTGTAGCAATTTGGCAATTACGGTAGAATGTTAGAAAATGATATTATTTTAGTACACAATTTTAAGGGGGCATGGGACATGCTGGCAAAAAGAAAAAGAGAGTTAAGCTTGTTTATTGTATTAATCTTTGTATTTTCAATATTGCTTTCCAGTTTTGTTGTTGCGGATAGAGCCGGATATGACAAAAAAAGCAGCAGGCCTTATAAAGATGGAGAGATCATTGTAAAATTCAAAGATGATGTACAAGCTGGCCAGATGAGTTCTTTTTCATCTGGCAAAGGACTAAGACTAAAAAAATCTTTTGAGAATGATGGAATTGAAGTCTATGAGCTGAGAAAAGGCATGAGTGTAGATAGCGCAGTAAAATCGCTTATGAAAAGCGGTTTAGTGGAATATGCACAGCCTAACTACATATATAAACCTTTAATAGTTCCCAGTGACAGTCGCCATAATGAGCTTTGGGGATTTAATAATAGGGGCCAGACGATACTTGGACAAGCAGGAGAAGAGGGTATTGATATAAAGGCTCCGGAAGCCTGGGATATAACTACGGGCAGAGACGATATTGTTGTTGCAGTAATTGATGAGGGAATATATATTGATCACCCGGATTTGAAGGATAATATTTGGGTTAATACTGATGAAATTCCCGGTAATGGCATAGATGATGATGGCAATGGATACATAGATGACGTAAATGGCTGGGACTTTTATAATGGTGATAAAACAGTGTTCGATGAACGAGATGGAGATACTCATGGTACCCATGTGGCCGGAACCATTGCTGCATCGGCAAATGATATAGGTGTAATAGGGGTTGCTCCCAATGTAAAGATAATGCCTCTTAAATTTTTGGGACCAAATGGATTGGGTTATACATCAGATGCGGTTGCTGCAATAAAGTATGCTGCAGCAAATGGTGCTGATATAGTAAATTGTTCTTGGGGCGGAGATCCAGGAAAATCTAAGGATGAAGCATTAGAAAATGCTATAAAAGAATCAGGACTATTATTCGTTTTTGCTGCAGGGAATAATAATAACGATAATGACAATAAGCCTGTCTATCCTGCTTCTTCTGAATGCGAAAATATTATATCTGTAGGGGCAGTGGATAATCGAGGCAACAAGGCTGATTTTTCTAACTATGGCTCTTTATCGGTTGACATAGGGGCACCTGGGTGGGGAATTTTAAGCACTATGCCCAGCATAGGAGGTACCGCGGCAATAACTGTTACCGATGCAGTATATGGATATAAAGCTTTTTATTCTTCCTTTGATATCAGTGATTTTATAGTAGAGAATGATAAATTAGATTTCATCGAAAAAGTAGTTAGCAATAGAGTGATGGACCTTAATGTAAACGATAAGATATTGGTAGTAGATGATGATGAAACCGATATGGAAGGTCTTGATACATGTAAAGTCTATTTAGATATTTTGCATAGATTAGGCTTTTTAAATATAACTGAAAGCAATGATGTAATGAAATATGCTGATGGGCCGCTCTATGACGAAATGAAAGCATATGGTGCTGTTATATGGCTCACAGGTAAAGCATTCGGAAACCCCAAGCAAGGTATAACAACGCTTACCGAGAATGATCAGAGCAATATAATACGATACTTAGAGGATAATAAAAAGTTCATATTGATAGGAGAAGACGCTTTATTAGGCATAGAAGACAGCAGATTATTTAAGGAATATTTGAAAATTGACGATTGTATGGAATTTGGCATCAATGAGGAAGTAAAATGGAATGATGAACCATTTCAAGGCAAGTCTTATGATATCATAGAGAACCAGTGGAGAGATATTATTATTCATACAAGCGAATATGTAAAGCCAGTTATGGAGTATGTGCCTGTGGTGCACCCCTACTCTTACATGCAAGGCACCTCCATGGCAGCTCCGCATGTATCAGGTATAGCCACATTGCTGTTGAGCAAGAATCCTGATCTGACACTGGCTCAGGTCAATGCTGCCATAATGAATACGGTAAAACCATTAAAAAGCTCAGAAGGTGAAACAGTTACCGGAGGCATGGCAGATGCTTTCGCAGCGTCAGCTAAGGATGGCAGCAAGAATAAGAATATAGAGAGCTTCAATAAAAAGATTAAAGT